>JAFEBC010000389.1 GCA_018266095.1 Deltaproteobacteria bacterium | reverse complement strand
CGCGAGTCGAAGAAGTGCCCGCGCCCGCAGTTACTCGTGCCGGCCCACGCGCGCTCGCCGGCGACCCCCAGGCGCTTCGCGTGCGCCGTCCGCGCGTACGGGATGAAGCCGCCTGACCACTCGGGCGTGTCGAAGAACTTCACCTGCACCTTGCTCTCGGCCGCGAGCCGCTGCACGCCCTCGACGGTGCCCTTGCGCTTGCTCCAGTGCGACACGAGGAGCTGCACCTGCACGCCCCGCGCCGCCGCCCGCACGAGCGCGTCCTCGAGCTCCTTGAAGTCCTTGGCCGCCTTGTACGTGAGCACCTGCACGCGCACCGACGTCTTCGCGCCGTCGATGAGCGCCACGATCTTGGGCAGATCGAACTCCCCCGCCGCCGGCGTTTCGGCCTCCGGGCTCGCCACGAACTCGACCTGCGCGTCGCCGAGCTTCGCCGTGAGCCCGTCCTTGCTCGTGTGCGCCTCGGCCGGCTTGGCCCCGCCCGCGATGGTCCAGTCGCGCTCGAACACGTCCTCGAGCGCCTTCGCCACCACCGGGTCCTTCACGCGCACGCCCAGCTCCACGATGTGCGAGAGCGAGCGCCAGTCGAAGTTGTTGCTCCCCAGGCACGCCTCCGCGCCATCCACGATGAAGTACTTCGCGTGCATCACCCCGCCCGCCACGGCCTTGTAGTCGATGCGCCGGATCTGCACGCCCTTCACCGCCGCCAGCCGCTCCAGGCTCTCGTGGTTCTCCGGCGACGCGCTCTCGAACTTCTTGTCCACGAGGATGCGCACCGCCACGCCCCGCGCCGCCGCCGCCTCGATCGCGCGCAGCGTCCGCTCCAAGGACGTCGGCTTCTCGCTCTTGGCCGTCTGCCCCGGCTCGTTCGACACGTAGAACTGGCCGATGTCGAGCGTCTTCTGCGCGCGGCCGATCACCTCGGGCCACACGTCAGGCGCGTCGCGCAGGCTCTTGTGATCCAGCGGTGTCCCCAGCGGCCAGCTCTCGTACAGCTCGAGCGCGCCCGACGCGGCCTTGGCGTCGGCGGGAACGTCGGGGATCGCAGAGGGAGCGGCGGCAGCGGCAGCGAGCGTCAGCGCGAGGAGGAGGCCCATGGCGCCACCCCTTACCACGACCTCACTTTTCCCCTCCGTCAACTGCCGGACACCTGGAGACAAATGTCTCAGAGTGTGGCAGAGGAGCCGCAAACTTCCTCCACAAACGGAATCAACCATGCGCCTCGTCCTCGCCCTCTGTCTCCTCGCCGCCCCCGCCTTCGCCGCCAAGGCCCCCTCCGCCATCGAGAAGGCCTGCGCCGGCAAGCGCCAGCACATCATCACCTGCCGCGACGCCAAGGCCACCCGCGCCTCGCCCTCCATCGTCATCGAAGGCTGCGCCAAGGGCCACGAGATCGCGTCCATCTGGCGCCCGGGCCCGACCGACAAGTCGGTGCTGGAGACCTCGCTCGAGGTGAAGGAGTCGCACTCGACCCGTCCGGGCGCGCCCGCGAACTGGGCCGGCACGAGCTTCAACCTGGACGTCGCGCTGACCACGGCGCCGAACAAGGACGGCTCGCACATGGGCGTGCTGAACACCAAGCTCGGCGGGCTCGGCAAGATGAACATGAGCTGCAAGTAGCCTGACCTTCAGGCAGTGCGAGCGAGGTCGCGCGGCCCGAAAGGGTCGGCGACCTCGTTCTGCTTCGGGAGACGCGACCGGCAACCGCAACTGCTTCACAAGGAGGAAGGGAGGAAGGGAGGAAGGGAGGAAGGGGTGGGTCCTCGTCCTTGAGGGCGTACGGCGGGTCTTGTTGGGATTGTTCGGCAGCACAGGGGGGCCTGGCGCAGTGCCGAGCCAAGCCCCCTTCCTCCCTTCCTCCTTGTGAAGTAGTTGTTCTTACGCCCGCGCCTTCCCCGCCTGCGTCACCAGGATGGTGTCCTTCTCCAGCTCCCCGTGTCGCGCCGCCAGCACCCGCTGCGCCTCGTTCGAGGGCACCTCTTCGTACCCGTGCAGCTCCATCGTGAAGTAGCCCATCCCCTTCGTCAGCGAGCGCAGCTCCGGCGCATACGTGCGCAGCTCCGCGTGCGGCGCGTTGGCGTGGATGAGCGTCCCCTTGCTCGACGGCTCCATGCCGAGGATCTTCCCCCGCCGCGCCGTGAGGTCCGCGATCACCTCGCCCAACATCTCGTCCGGCACCGCCACCTCGAGCCGCATCATCGGCTCCAAGAGCACCGGCCGCGCGTGCACCAGCGCGTTCTTCAGCGCCATCGAGCCCGCGATGCGGAAGGCCATCTCGCTCGAATCCACGGTGTGGAAGCTGCCGTCGACGAGCCGCGCCTTGAAGTCCACGAGCGGAAATTGTCCGAGCGGCCCCTTCTGCGCCGCCTCGCGGATGCCGTGCTCCACGGCCGGGATGAAGTGCCGCGGGACTGCGCCGCCCACCACCGCGTCCTCGAAGGTGATGCCCGACCCGCGCGGCGCCGGCACCAGCTCCAGGTGGCAATCGCCGTACTGCCCGCGTCCGCCGCTCTGGCGCTTGTAGCGGCCCTGCGCCTTGGCCGTCTGCGAGATGGTCTCGTGGTACGCGGGGTGCGGCAGCTCCAGGTGCACCTCGACGTCGAACTTGCGCTTGAGCTTCTCGACCGCCACCTCGACGTGCACCTGACCCATTCCCTTGAGCAGCGTCTCGCCCGTCTCCAGATCGCGCACGAGCTCCAGCGACGGGTCCTCCTCGAGCAGCTTGTGCAGCGCCACGCCCACGCGCTCCTCGTGGTCGCGGTCGATCTTGAGCGCGTACGCGATCACCCGCTTGGGCTTGCCGAGCAGGTCCAGCTTCATCGGCGCGTGCGCGTCGCAGAGCACATCGCCCACGTGCACGTCCTTGAGCTTCATCACCGCCACGATGTCGCCCGCCTGCGCCTCGGGGATCTCCACGTGCCGGTGCCCGTCGATGCGGTGCAGGTGCGTGAGGACCTCGGTGTGCCCCGTGCGCGGATTCAAGAGGTGCGCGCCCGGCTTCACCGAGCCCGCGAACACGCGGAACACCGTGAGCCGGCCCACGAAGTGGTCGACCGTGTTGCGGAACGCGAGCAAGAGCGGCGGCGCCTCGGCGCGCGCGGGCCGCGTGATGGTGGCCCCCTGCGGATCCGTGCCCTTCACCTCGCGCCGCGCGAGCGGGTGCGGCAGGTAATCGACCATCGCCTGGGCCACGTCGCGCACGCCCACGCCCGGACGCGCCGCGCAGGCCACCACAGGCAAGAAGCGCCGCCCCAGGACCGCGTGCTCGATGCCCTCCTTGAGCTGCTCCTCCGAGGGCTCGGTGCCGTCCAGGTACTTCTCGAGCAAGAGGTCGTCCGTCTCGGCCACCGCCTCCACCAAGCGGGCACGCAAGCGTTTGGCCTCGGACATCAATTCCTGCGGAATCGGCTCGTCGATGTACCCGCCAAACCGCCCGTCCGCCCGCCGCGCGTACATGTGCGCCCGCATCGACACCAGGTCGATGACGCCCGTGAAGGATTCGCCCAAGCCGATCGGCAACTGCAGCGCCACCGGCCGCGCCCCCAGGGCCTTCTCCATGTCGTCCAGCGCCCGCAAAAACGACGCCCGCTCCTTGTCCAGCTTGTTCACACACGCCAACAGAGGTAGAGAACGCTCCGCCGCCATCTCCCAATGCCGTTCCGTCTGGTGCTTCACGCCAGAGACGGCGGAGACGAGGAGGAGGCCGCCTTCGCAGACCGCCATCGAGCGGTCGGCGTCGGTGAGGAAGTCCGAAAACCCGGCCGTATCGAGAAGGTTGAGGAGCACCCCGTCGTGCTCGGCGTAGGTGATGTGTGTCGCGACCGTGAAGTTCCGCTTGGCCTCCTCGGGATCCGCATCGAGGTGGCTGGTCGAGCCGTCTTTGCTCGCGCGCGAGGGCGCGTCGTGACGCAGGAGCGCCTCGGTGAGCGCCGTCTTTCCCGCACCGTCGTGGGCGATGATCGCGACGTTGCGAATCTTTTTCGGGTCCATGCGTCAAGGATAGCACCGGCATCGCACCTTGGCCTCCGGAACCCCTACACAGCCGAACTTCGCCTCCACTGAAGGACCGTCCATGCCCGCTCGCACCCGCATCCCCAGGCTCGCACTGACGATGTTGCCGCTGCTGTTGGCGGCGCCACAGGCGTTCGCGCAGGAGTCGCGCCGGCCCATCACCGCGGGCATCCGCCAGCCGTTCTCGTCGGCGCTCCTGGCCGATGACGGCACGGCCCTCACGCTCAACCCCGCCACCATCGGCTTCTCGGGCGGCCTCCAGCTCATCTACTCGCACGAGAACTCGCTCGGCGGCTGGGGCCTGGAGTCCGACGGCGGCTACCTCTCGTACGGCGGCCTGGGCGTCCTCGGCCTCGCCGGCTCGATCGAGTCCATCAAGCAGACCCCCGACTGCACCTACGCCGGGCCCTGCCTGCGCCGCGGCTCGTTCGGCCTCTCGCTGCGCGCCGAGCAGTTCTCGCTGGGCATCTCCGCCCACCGGGTCACGAGCGACCAGCGCGCGGACATCGACGTCTCCAGCACGGACCTCGGCGCGGTGTGGCGTCCGTTCGAGTGCGCCGCCATCGGCTTCGCCGCCCTGGACGTGAACGCGCCCTCCGTGGGCGGCAACCCGCTCCCGCGCCGCTTCCTCGGGTCCATCGCCGCGCGCCCCATCTGCGACCGCGTCACCGTCACCGCCGACGCCGAGTGGGCCTCCTGCACCGGCACCAACGCCTTCGAGTTCGCCAACACGCCGCGCTCGTGCGGCATCGACAAGCCGGACATGCGCTTCACCGCCGACGCCACCGTCTTCGACGGCCTCAAGATCCTGGGCCAGGTGGCCTACTCGTCCAACGACGAGCGCTGGAGCGGCCAGATCGGCCTCGCGGTCGAGACGGGCCACCTCGGCATCGCCGCCAGCCGCAGCCTGAATGAGGCCTCGGGACAGCGCTTCGGCCTGCGCGTGCGCCTCTCGTCGGATCAGTTCAAGACGCGCCTCGCGGGCGGGCCCAAGGTGGTCATGCTCGACCTGGACAAGGCGCTCACCAAGCCGCGCACGAACTTCCTCGCGCTGGTGATGCAGGAGGCGCCCGAAGACCCGCTGCGCCTGACGCTCGACCTGCTCAACCGCATCGGCGAATCCAGCACCGACGCCCTGGTCATCCGCTCCTCGAACTTCCCGCTGCACGCCGGCCAGGCCGAGGAACTTCGCAATGGAATCGAGGGGTTGCGCGCGAAGGGCAAGAAGGTCGTGTTCTACCTGGAAAACGCCACGAACCTCGACTACTATGTCGCTACGGCTGCCGACCGGATCTACGCCGCCCCACAGGCGGTGCTGGCAGTCAATGGGTTCTCCGCGACGAGCTTTTTCCTCGCCGCGGGCCTCGACAAGCTCGGTGTGAAGGCGGAGTTCTTCCGCGTGGGCGCGTACAAGAACGCGCCCGACATGTTCACCCGCAGCGAGATGTCGAGCGAGCAGCGCGAGGCGACCACTGCGCTGCTCGACGATGTGACGGCCCGGTTCGATCGCGCGGTGAAGGAGCGGCGCAAGATCGAAGGGGCCAAGTGGAAGGCGCTGCTCGACCAGGGGCTCATCCAGCCCCAGAAGGCGGTCGAGGGCGGGCTCATCGACGGTCTGGCCTGGCCGGATCAGCTCGAGGATGAAGTCGGCACCATGCTCGGTGCCGGTGGAAAGGTGAAGCTGTCCAAGATCACGACGGAGCGGCCCAAGGTCCGCGACGATCGGTGGGGCGAGCGGGATCAGATCGGCATCGTCCGGGTCGAGGGCAACATCCTGCCGGGAGACGGCAGCGCAGGCGCAGGTCGGGTCACGCGACGCATCCGCAAGCTCGCGGACGACCCGAGGGTGAAGGCGATCGTGGTCCGGATCGACTCGCCCGGTGGTGATGGCAATTCGTCCGACCTCATCTGGCGAGAGCTGGTGCGGGCGCGGAAGGAGAAGGGCAAGCCGGTGGTTGCGAGCATGGGCGATGTCGCCGCGAGCGGCGGCTACTACGTGGCGGTGGGCGCGGACGCGATCTTCGCGGAGCCGACGACCATCACCGGCTCCATCGGTGTCTTCGCGGGTCACTACGACGTCAGCAGCCTGCTCGGGAAGATCGGCGTGAACACGGTCACCATCCGCAAGAACGACTCGTCGGACATGATGGGCTTCTTCCGCCCGCTGTCGGACACCGAGCGCACGAACCTGCAGGCGTGGGTGGACCAGTTCTACGAGACGTTCCTCTCGCGCGTGGCAGAGGGCAGAAAGCTCAAGCGCGACACCGTGCACGCCGTGGCGCAAGGCCGCGTGTGGAGCGGCGTGCGCGCCCTCGACAAGGGCCTCGTGGACAAGCTCGGCGGGCTCGATGACGCCATCGCCGACGCGCGCAAGCGTGCGGCCATCCACGAGAGCGAAGACGTGGACATCGACGAGGACCTGCAGGACCTCGACGGGCTGCTCGATTCGCCCTTCGGCGGCCTGTCGGTGGCCATCCAGAAGGCCACGGGCGCCTCGCAGGAGAGCTCGATGGCGCTGGCGAAGGCGGCCTTGGTGAACACGCCGCTCGCGCCTGTGGTGGATGAGGCGGACCGCACGCTGGAGGCGCTGGGCGCTTCAGGTTCGCTGCGGGCGCGCATGGACGTCGACGTCGACGTGCACTGACGGGGGACGACTCTCACGATGCAGATGCAGACCGGCCAACAGGGGAACCCACCGCTCTCGGTGCTCATCGTCGAGGACGAGGGCGGCGGCGCGCGGCTTCTGGCGAGCCTGTGTGACGAGCTCAAGCTGGCGTCGCAGACGGTGCGCTCGGGCACGGAGGCGCTGCGGCTCATCGACAACGACCCGTCGATCGGCTGCGCCGTCATCGACCTGGTGCTGGCGGAGTCGGACGGGTTCACGGTCGCGCAGGGCATCCGCGTCAAGCGGCCCAACGTGCCGCTCCTGGTCGTCTCGGGCGTCTACAAGACGCTGCCGGCCGAGTTCCAGAACCGCGTGAATCCAGAGGTGTTCCTGCCCAAGCCGTTCGAGCCCTCGCGCGTGCGGGCAGAGCTCTCGCGGCTGTGCAACGTGGGGCCGGCCAAGGCGGTCGAGGGCGACCTCGCGCAGAAGCCGGCGGCGCAGCTCTACGTCGAGCTCTTGCGCGGCAAGCTGTCGGGCTGCCTCACGCTCACGCGCGAGGCGATGGTGCGCAAGCTGCACTTCCAGGGCGGCCTCATCCGCTACGCGCAGTCCAACGTGAAGAACGAAGCGGCAGGTCAGGCCCAGGTGAACTCGGGGATGATCAAGCAGGCCTCGTTCGACCGCGCGGTGGCCCTGGCGCGGCAGCAGAAGATCGCGCTGCACGAGGCGCTGGCGGCGGCGCGCGTGTTGACGCTCGATCAGCTCAAGGTGGCCTTGAAGCAGCAGACCACCGAGGTCGCCATCGGCGGGCTCGAGTGGGCGGACGGCAAGCACGTGTTCGAGGTGATGACGCCCGACGTGATCAACGCGCTGCCGGACGCGCGCACGAGCCCGGTGTCGGTGGTGTCGGAGTGGGCCAAGCGCGTCAATCCAGGCACGGCGCGCACGTGGCTCGAGGCGCACGCGCAGGACCGCATGGCGCGCACGCCGGAGCTCGACAAGGAGATGTTCGCGCTCAAGGCCAACTGGCCGGGCGAGGCGGTGACGCCGCTCATCGCGCCCAACAAGTCCATCGGCGAGGTGCTCGCGCGCGTCAAGGAGCCGGAGCTCCCGCTCTTCCACGCGCTGTGCATGTCTGGCCTCGTGGTCCTCTCCAAGGGCGCGTCGGCCGTGGCGGGCGGCGTGCATCCGGCGGCGGGCAAGAGCGCGGCCGACGAGGACAAGGGCAAGGTCTTCTCGGCCAAGGAGCACGAGGTGCGCCGCATGCTCTTCGGCGAGCGCGAGCGGCTCAAAGAAGCCACGCACTACGAGATCCTCGGCGTCGAGCCCACGGCCACGCCCGAGCAGATCAAGGCGGCCTTCCTGGCGGCGGCGCGGCGCGTGCACTCGGACGCGTTCAGCGGGCTCGAGCTCGGGTCGGCGCGGCGCGCGGGCGAAGAGCTCTTCCAGAAGGTGAACGAGGCCAACGCCGTCCTCTCGAGCGCCAAGGATCGCGCCGAGTACGACGTCTTCCTCGACCGCAAGGCCAAGGGCCTGCCCACCGACGTGGCCGCCATCCTCAAGGCCGAGGCGCTCTTCCAGAAGGGCGAGACGTTCTACAAGGTGGGCAAGTACGAGGACGCCGAGGGCCTCTTCCGCGAGGCCATCG
>JAFEBC010000388.1 GCA_018266095.1 Deltaproteobacteria bacterium | reverse complement strand
CGCGCCGATCTCGTGCCGGACCTCATCGCCGCCCTCGTCGCGCACGGCGCTCGCATCCAAGAGGTCACCGAAGAGCGCGACCCGCTCGAGCGCGCGTGGGTGCAGCTCCTCGAGCAAGCGCGCGCCGAAGGACTCATCGCCCGCTCGGAGGCCGCGTGAAGCTCTGGCGCGCCGTGCTGGAGAAGGAATTGCTTGAGCTGCGGCGCTCGCCCATCCTCGTGCTCTCGCTCGCGTCGCTGCCGCTGACCATCGTGGCGTTGCCGCTCGGTCTCTACGCGTGGCTCCTCGTCGCCGCGCCCGATCAAGTGGTCGACTTCCTGCGCGAGCTGTACGCGATCCCCACTGAAGGCGGAAAAGCCGCCGTGCTCGCGTCGCTCCTCGCCAAGAACTGGCTCCCGATGTTCCTGGTGGTGCCCATCTTCTTGCCCATCATGATCAGCGCGCAGTCCGTCGGCGGCGAGCGCGAGCGGCGCACCCTCGAACCCTTGCTCGCGACGCCCGTGTCCACGCTCGACATCGTCCTCGGCAAGAGCGTCGCCGCCGTGGTGCCGAGCGTGGTGCTCACGTGGACCGCGGCCATCATCTTCTGCGGCGGCATCGACCTGCTCGCCTTTCGCTTCACGCACCTGCTGGTGCTGCCGGACACCACGTGGACCTTCTCGACGCTGGTCATCGCGCCGCTGCTCGCGCTCTTCGGCAACACGCTGGCGGTCGTGCTGTCGAGCGTGATCCTGGACCCACGCGCGGCGCAGAATCTGGCGGGCATGACGGTGGTGCCCATGCTGGGCGCGCTCGGCGCACAGCTCGCGGGCCGCGTGTCGCTGACGTGGCGGTTCTATGTCGGCTTCGCGGTGTTCGTGGCGCTGCTCGACGTGCTGATGGTGTACGCGGCGTCGCGCGCGTTCCACCGCGAGAAGCTCCTCGTGGGCCGCTAGCGCGCACCGCGAGAATTGCGATCACGGCCGCCGCGGACTGCTAGGATCCGCGCGTGACCCACAAGACTCCCCCTCCGATGGCGATGGTGCTCCTCCCCGTGGCCGCCTACATCGACGGCGACGCCGTGGCCGAAGCGTTCCGCCTGCTCGCCCCCGACGCGCCGCCCCTCACCGCGCGCGACGACCGCAACGGCAACTTCACCTTCGAGCACGCGGGCGAGACCTTCATCGCCGCGCGCATGGAGTCGCCCATCCCGAACGGCGAGGCCGAGGCCAACGCGCGCTACAGCCTCTCGGCGCTGACCAGCCGCACGCCGTTCCCGCCGCACGCGGAGCACCTCGTCGTGGCCGCGCTGGGTGACGGCAAGCCCGGCATCGACGCGCAGCTCGAGCGCCTGGTGCCGTTCACGCTGCTCGTGGCCGCGCTCGCGCAGACCGGCCGCGCCATCGGCGTGTACTGGGGCCCGGGACACGTCACGCACCCGCGCGACTTCTTTGTGGACTCCGTGCGTACGGGACCGGGCGGAATGCTGACGGTGTGGACGGGCGTGTCCATGGCACGCGAAGGGCAGGGCGTGAGCTTGTTGACCACGGGCCTGTCGCAGTTCGGCGTGCTGGAGTTGATGGTCACCAGCACGCAGCCGGGGACAGCGCTGGGGCGGCTGTTCGACCTCGCGAGCTATGCGGTTGAGCGCGGGGCTGCGCCCGCGGATGGGGACACGATCGGCGCGAGCGAGCAGGAGAAGCTGACAGTGCGGCATGTGCCGTCGCCGAGCGTACCGGGGACGATGGTGTGGCGGGTGGAGCTGTAGCGAAACCCAAGCGCTTGGGTTATGCAGTGGGCATGACGCCGCGCACGATGGGACGCAAGGGTGGCCGCAGCCGGAGCACGGCCAAGCGAGCCGCCGCCCGCCGCAACGGCAAGCTCGGTGGCCGCCCGCGCGCTGTCGAGGTGTTCGCGCGTGAGGTGCGAGCACTGACTGAGCGGCTCGCACCCCGCTTGCCTCACATCGATCCCGGCGACCTCCGCTTGATCGCGCGTCAGCTCCTCTTGCCGCCCGAGCGCCGCGCAGTCTTCGTCAAGCGGCAGGCCGACGGGCGCAACAAGAAAACGGGCCCGATCCGCTGAGGATCGAGCCCGTCTCGAAGTTCAAGCTGGCTTGCGTGTCAGCAAGCTGATGCGACGCGCAGCGCCTACGCCAGCCCCAGGATCTGCCGCAGCACGAACGGCAGGATCCCGCCGTGCCGGTAGTACTCCACCTCGATCGGCGTATCGATGCGCACGATCACCGGCACCGTCTCCACAGCCCCATTCGCCCGCGTGATCACGAGCTGCGCCTCCTGCCGCGGCGTCGGGTTCGGCGCGAAGCCCTTCAGCTCGAACGTCTCCGTGCCGTCGAGCTTCAGCGTCTGCGCGTCCGTGCCCTCGCGGAACTGGCACGGGAGCACGCCCATGCCCACGAGGTTCGACCGGTGGATGCGCTCGAACGACTTCGCGATCACCGCCTTCACGCCCAGCAGCTTGGTGCCCTTGGCCGCCCAGTCGCGCGACGAGCCGGTGCCGTACTCGAGGCCGGCGAAGACGACGAGCGGCGTCTTCGACTTCTCG
>JAFEBC010000387.1 GCA_018266095.1 Deltaproteobacteria bacterium | reverse complement strand
TTGCCCTCGCGCGACGGCCGCAGCCGCTCCGCGTCGAGCAGCACCCCGCGCGCGCCGAGGTCCTCGCTGAACCGCCGCGCCGCCTCCAGCGCCTCCCGCGAGGCCGCCGGCGCCGCCGCCTTCTCCGTGGAGAGGATGAGGACGTCGCTCATGGCGCGAACTCGGCTCCCTTCCCCGTGAGGATGAACTTGGGGAGGCTCTCGGTCACGAAGAACGTCCACGCGCCCGAGCAGTCAGCGTAGCACTGACACGCCGGCAAGAGGCCGTGGTGGGTGAAGCGCACCTGCGTGCCGCCCGCCGCCTCGCGCAGCTCGAACTCGATGCGTGTGCCGTTCCACTCGCCGGGGTTGGGGAACGAGAGCGACGCCTCGGTCACCTCCCAGGTCACCTTCTTGCCCGGGACGAGCTCGGTGACCTTCTGGTGGCTGCGGTGCCGGTCCTCATAGCGGTAGACGAACTCGCGGCCGAGCTCGTCGGTGGGGCCCGTGATCTGTCCGCTCCACCAGCCGCGGACGTGGTTGATGGCGTCGAAGACCTTCTGCGGCGTGGCCTGGACGGTGAAGGAGGTGCTGAAGGGCGGGTTCTTGTTCATGCGAGGCTCGCGGTGTCGGCGGGCCTGAGTGCCCGCCTCACAGGGACGATGCGCGAGCCCCGCCGGAATCGACATGGGGCTGCGAATTTCGTCTCCGCCCTCTAGGAACGGGCTCGCCGGCGCGGCAGGGGCGACCAGCAAGCTCGACGGTCCAACGGCATGCGCGAATGTCGTCGAACTTCTGTGGTAAGTCGGGCCGTGGTCCAGGTTGTCTTCTGCGGGGGGGCGTCGATGGCCGGTCTCGAGACGACGAACGCAAGCGCGCCGATGTCGAACGCCCAGCGCGTCAGCGAGTTCTGGAGCAAAGCCGCGACCGACGACTTCCGGCCCCGCCACCAAGCGACCAACTGGATGGGGCACCCTGAGGTCCAGAAGCACATCAACCAACGGTGCACGGGGAGCGTCGATCGCTCGTGGGTCGACTACTTTCTTTCGACCTACATGAGCCCGCGCAAGGTCGGCTCGGTGGTGAACCTCGGGTGCGGGGAAGGAGCGCTCGAGCGCTGGCTCATCGATCTGGGATTCGCTGACAGCTACACGGGCTATGACATCTCGGAGGAATGCATCCGCCACGCGAACACGACCGTCGGCAAGATGCACCCGCGGGCGCAGTTCGTGTGCGCCGACCTGAACCAGACGCCGCTCGCCCGCGCAGCGTTCGATGTCGCCATCTTCTCTCACTCACTGCACCACTTCGAGAACCTGGAGAGCATCTGCGAGCAGGTGCGTGCCTCGCTCCGGCCCGACGGTTTCCTGCTCGTCCACGAGTTCATCGGGCCGAGCCGGATGCAGTGGACCGACAAGCAGTTAGCGCTGGCGAACCGGCTCTTCGAGGCGCTCGCTCCAGAGCAGCAGATCGACATCAGCGCGGCGCCGCGTCGCGTCAAGCGCGCCCCAGCGGCCCGCATGACGATCGCGGAGTGGCTCAAGTGCGATCCCTCCGAGTGCGTGCGGTCGGCAGACATCATCCCAGTGCTCGAACAGCACTTCGAGATCCTGGAGCGCAAGGACTACGGCGGGACCATCCTGCAGAAGCTGTTCGAGAACATCATGGGCAACTTCTCGAACGAGGACGCAGCTCACCGAGCGATGGTCCGGCTGCTGATCGAGGTCGAGAGCATCCTCATCGAGGCTGGCGTGATCCCTTCAGATTTCACCTTCCTCATCGCGCGTCCCCGACCCGAGCGGCTCCCCACAGCAGGCCGTTAGGGGCCCCTGCGACAAGCTCCCAGCGCACTTGGGCTCGCGCCTGCCTCCCCGCGGTCGGGGATGGGTCCTACACGTGTTTTCCCGCGTCGAAGGGCGCGCCCGCTCCGTGCTAGTGGATCAGTTGTTCCCCAACATCTGGAGCGAGACCATGAGCCACAGCGCGCTGTTCGCCCGCCTGCGCCGTTCGATCCGCACCGCGTTCTTCTCCGAGCAGGAGCAGCTCACCACCGAGTCCGCGCTCGCGCGCCGCGAGGAGGCCGCGCAGGCTGCGCTCGGCTCGCGCCGGCAGTTCCTCGGCGGCGTCGGAGTGCTCGCTGCCACTGGAGCGGTGGGCGCGCTGGCCTCGGCGTGCGGCGTCGAGGGCGGCCTGGAGCACGGCACGGGCACCTCGGACGCGCTCACCAACGGCGTCGGCTCGCTCGATGTCGCCATCGTCGGCGCCGGCCTCGCGGGCCTGACCTGCGCGAGCGAGCTGCTCAAGAACGGCGTGGTGGCCAGCGTCTACGAGGCCAACACGCGCGTCGGCGGCCGGCAGTTCTCGGACACGACCACCTTCCCGGGCCAGTCGGTCGAGCTGGGCGGCGAGCTCATCGACACCTCGCAGAAGAACATCATCAACTACGCGCGCGCCTTCGGCCTCACGCTGGAGAACTACCTGAAGGCGCCGGGCGACGTGTTCTACTTCATCGACGGCCGACAGGTGCCGGAGGCGCAGGTCATCAACGACTTCCGCGCCTTCGTCCCCGCCATGCAGGACGATCTGCGCCAGTGCTCGGCCGCGCCCACGGCCGACGCGCACAACGACTACGACAAGCTCATCGACGCGATGAGCATCCGCGAGTACCTGACCGCGCGCGGCGCCAGCGACCTGCTCATCAAGGTGGTCGCCGCCTCGTACACGGGCGAGTACGGCCGCGAGATCGACGACCAGAGCGCGCTCAACTTCATCATGTACATCCGCGCCGACCGCCGCGCGAAGTTCGAGCCGTTCGGCACCAGCGATCAGCGCTACCACATCGTCGAGGGCAACGACGGCGTGGCGCGTGGCCTCGCGGCGGGCCTGCAAGCGGGGCAGCTCAAGTTCAACAAGGCGCTCAAGCGCGTGCGCAAGACCGCGACCGGCCTCGAGCTCACCTTCGCGGACGGCACGGTCAAGACGCACGCGATCGTGGTGCTGGCGATGCCGTTCACCATGATGCGCGCGGACACGGCGGACCGCATCGGCGGCGCGGACGCGGCCACGCGGATCACGCTCGACGCGAGCCTGGGCCTGCCTTCGTGGAAGCAGGACGTGATCAACAACCTCGGCTACGCCATGTGCAGCAAGAACATGGTCGGCTTCAACGGCCGCGCGTGGGCCGCGCAGGGCTCGGACGGCATGCTCTACGCGAACCTCCCGAACATCCAGAACGCATGGGAGACGGACTGGACGAACGCCAACGACTCGCGCGCGGTGATGACGAACTTCACCGGCGGCAACCTCGGCCTGGCGCAGGATCCGTCCAAGTCGGCCTCGCAGACGGCGGCCTTCGTGAGCGATCTGGCGCGCGTGTTCCCGGCGGTGTCGCCCAACGGCAAGCAGCGCATGCAGGCGTGGCCGCGCGAGAAGTGGGCGCGCGGCGCGTACACCTGCTACCGCAAGGGGCACTTCACCAGCATCGGCGGCAACGAGGGCAAGCCGGTGGGCAACCTCTATTTTGCCGGTGAGCACTGCGACTCGTACTACGACCAGCAGGGTTTCATGGAGGGCGCGATCATCAACGGGCAGGACAACGCGGCGGCGATCCTGGCGGCGGCGAAGAAGGCCTGACGGGCGGCGCCCGCGCTCCTCTGTGCCTGCGCCGCAGCGATGAATTCGCGCTAGGTTGGGTCCACGCGAGGCCCATGCTCGGCATCCTGCTCAACCCCGTCCCCGCCTTGCTCTGCGCCGTCTGGGTCGCGCGCGCATCCGCGTTGCCCTCGCCGCGCTACCGCTGGCTCTTCCTCGCCGCGCTCCTCTGCGGCGCCTCAGGCGACGGCCTGCTCGCAGGAGGCCTCTTCGTCCCGGGCCTCGTCGCGTTCCTCGTGGGCCACGTCCTCTACGCCATCGCCTTCGCCTCCGAAGGCGCGCGCCCGCGTCCCGCATCGCTCGCAGGCCCGCTCGGCTTCGCCGCCGTGGTCATCTCAGCCCTCTGGCCCGGCCTCGGCCCGCTGCGTGTGCCCGTGCTCTGCTACGTCGGCGCCATCGGCGTCATGGCCAGCCTCGCCATCGACCTCTGGCGCCGCACGCGCGACCGCTCGGCCTTGCGCGCCGCCATCGGCGCCTGCTTCTTCGTCCTGTCGGACGCGTTCATCGCCTGGCACAAGTTCAAGAGCCCGCTGGGCTCGGAGCTCGTCTCAGGGCTGCTCATCTACTCCACGTATTGGGTGGCGCAGATCGCGCTCGCGTCGTCCGTCGGCCAGGCGCGCACGGACGGTCCTGCGACGCGCGCCCAGGGCTGAACACGCGCCGCTCCGCTCGCTGCGCCTTGCCGCCGAGCGCCTCGGGGTGCGCGGGAACGCGATCTTCAGCGTGAGGTTGTCGCGGTCGACGGTGGGTGCTGCAGGTCCCCCGAGAGCTTCGCCACCTTGGCAGAGACGAAGCGCCGCAGCTCGCCGGTGGCGGTGACCAGCATGCGATCGACGCCACCGGATCGATCGCCCGCCGGCCGCGCGCCCGCGACGAGCTGCTCCTAGCCCGCGTCGAGCTCGCCCATCAGCACGTCCCGCACCTCCTGGGGCACGTCCGGCATCAGCGTCAGCCCCGTCCTCAGCTCGATGTCGTGCGGCCGCACGCGGAACTGCTTCCAGTCCGTCGTCTGCGTGATGCTCGCGTCGTTCGGCACGATGGCCGCGATCACCCGCGTCGCCGCGCTCGGCGCCTGGCCCTTCGAGTCGAGCACCACGATGACCTTGAACGTCGCGCTCGGCACCGCCACCTTGTCCGCGCCGATGCTCTTGGGCGCGCCCGCGTCGTAGATGCCGCCCGCGACGATGAACAGCTCCTTGCCGCCCGCCGCCAGCGTGCGCTCATAGGTCTCGAGCTGCAGCCACGGCCCCGCGTTCACCGCGTGGAGCTGCGGCACCATGTTCGAGAGGAAGAACGTGCTCTGGTTGTCGGCCACCGTGCCGTCGCGATCGTCCGAGGGGCACAGGTGCCCGCGGTCGTAGCCGCTGCCCGCATAGTCCGAGAGCTGCGCCTGCGGGATCGCCGCCGGGATCGCCGGATCAGGCCGGAAGTCGTTCTGCCGCGCCGCCGCGCCCATCCAGGCCGCGTTCAGCTCCCACGACGACCAGTTCGGCACGCGCAGCGAGCCGTCATACGAGACCACGTACTGCGACTTGTTGAGCAGATAGTGATCGCTGTTCGCCACCTCCGCCGTCGCGTGATCGAGCAGGCCCAGCGTGGTGTGCACGCTCAGCGCCGCGCCGTTGGTCGAGTTGACCACCCACACCGGCTCGGTGAACGTCGCCTGGTTGCCGGCCGCATCGAACGCCGTCGCCGAGAGCGTGTGTGGCCCGTTCAGCACCACCTGCGAGGTCCAGGTCGCCGTCCAGGGCGCGCCGCTCGTGCTCGCGATGGTCGCGCCGTCGAGCGCGTAGTCGACCTCGGTCACGCCCGCGCCGTCCGTGGCCGTCGCCGTCAACGTGACCGCGCCTGTCAACGTGTTGAGACCCGCCATCGAGACCACCGGCGCCGTGATGTCCGGCTGCACGTCGACGCTGATGCCGAACGAGAGCGGCCCGCCCGAGCCATTGGCGGTGCTGACCGTGCAGGTCTCGGTGCGCGCGCCCGCGGTGTCGTAGTCGGGGAGCGCCACGCTGATGGTCGCGAGGTCGCCCGCAGAGAGCGTCCCGCTGGCCGGCGTCGCGCTC
>JAFEBC010000386.1 GCA_018266095.1 Deltaproteobacteria bacterium | reverse complement strand
CGGCCCCATGCTCTTCTTGGCCAGCGACGCGAGTCGACACGTACACGGCCATGTGCTCCTCGTCGACGGTGGATGGATGGGCCGATGAGCCTCGAGACTTCAGACACGCAGGCCGGCGGCAAGCGGATCGAAGCCAAGGATCTGCGCGAGAAGAACCGCAAGCCGTTGCAGGACATCGTGCCGGTGCGAACGCCGTTCGTCGTCTACGTGGAGTCGACGAACATGTGCAACTTCAAGTGCACCTTCTGCCCCACGGGCGACAAGGACGTGCTCGAGGAGTCGGGCCGGCCGAACGGCACGATGAAGTTCGCGCAGTACAAGAAGATCATCGACGACCTGAAGGAGTTCCCGGACAAGCTCAAGCTCTTGAGCCTGTACAAGGACGGCGAGCCCCTCGTGCACAAGCAGATGGCGGAGATGATCGCCTACGCGCGCGACGCCAACATCGCCGAGCGCATCTGGACGAAGACGAACGGCGCGCTGCTCAATCCGAAGACCAATCAGGCGCTGGTGGACGCGGGGCTCTCGCTCATCACGATCTCGGTCGAGGCCGTGAACGCGAAGGGCTACCTCGACATCGCCAAGGTGAAGATCGACTACGAGAAGTTCAAGGAGAACATCGCCGACCTGTACGCGCGCCGCGGGAACATGGACGTGTACATCAAGATCGTCGACACCGGCCTGTCGGATGAGGATCGCGCGAAGTTCTACGCGGACTTCCAGCCCATCTCGACGCACGTCGCGGTCGAGCAGCTCATGGGCTGGTCGTACTCGAACATCAAGGACTTCACGCTCGGCAAGAAGCCGGACACGTACGACGGCCTGCCGCTCATCGAGAAGATCGCCTGCGCGTATCCGCTCTACGTGATGGCCGTGAACTGGAACGGCACCGTCTCGCTCTGCGGCAACGACTGGGCGCACAAGACGGTGGTGGGCGACACGAACAAGGAGTCGCTCAAGCAGATCTGGGAGGGCGAGAACCTCTACCAGTTCCGCCGCATGATGCTGGAGGGCCGCCGCGGAGAGAACAAGGCGTGCGGCGATTGCTACTATCTGAAGATCGTGCCGGACAACATCGACGCGCACCGCGAGGACATCTTGAAGAAGCTCTCCGTGGGGCGGCCGCACGTGCCGTTCGTCGACGCGCAGCCCACCAAGCGCGGGCTCCCGGTGGTTCGCTAGCCGCACTCGCAGCTCACACTGCTTTCGCAAGCCGGAGGATCGATGTCGACGTGGGTGAACCGCAATCCGTTCGATGAGCTCTTCGTGCTGGAGCTCGCCAACAACCACTGGGGCAAGCTCGAGCGCGGGCTGCGCATCATCAGCGAGTTCTCGCGCGTGGTCCGCTACAACAACGTGCGCGCGGCCATCAAGCTGCAGTTCCGCGACGTGGAGTCGTTCATCCACCCGAAGTTCCGGGACCGCACGGACATCCGCTACATCAAGAAGACGATGGACACGCGGCTGCCGAAGGCGGATTTGAAGAAGCTCTCGGACGAGATCCGCGCGGCGGGCTGCGTGCGGATGGCCACGCCGTTCGACGAGAAGTCCGTCGACATGTGCGTCGAGTTCGACATCGACATCATCAAGCTCGCGAGCTCGGACCTGAACGACTGGGTGCTCATCGAGCAGATCGCGCGCACGGGGAAGCCGGTCATCGCCTCGACGGGCGGGTCGTCGCTCAAGGACACCGACGATCTCGTGACCTTCTTCAACCGGCGCAACATCCCGTTCGCCATCAACCACTGCGTGTCGATCTATCCCTCCGAGGACGCCGAGCTGGAGCTGAACCAGATCGACTTCATGCGCAATCGCTATCCGGAGACGACGATCGGCTTCTCCACGCACGAGTACTCGGACTGGACGTACTCGCTCATCATCGCCTACGCGAAGGGCGCGCGGACGTTCGAGCGGCACATCGACATCGACATGGACGGCGTGCCGGTGGCGCCGTACTGCTCGCGGCCGGAGCAGGTCGACAAGTGGTTCAAGGCGTTCAAGAAGGCCAAGGAGATGTGCGGGCCGCCCGGGACGCAGAAGCGCATGCCGCCGGAGAAGGAGATCAAGTACCTCGACGCGCTCGTGCGCGGCATGTACGCCAAGCGCGATCTGCCGGTCGGCCACCGCCTGCACGACGACGACGTGCACCTGGCGGTGCCGCTGCAGAAGGGGCAGCTCTCGTGCCGCGAGCTCATCCGCGGCGAGGTCCTGGCCAAGCCGGTGAAGGCGATGGACCCCATCACCATCGACCACCTCGACAACGCGTACTCGCAGTCGCCGCAGCTTCGCGCGCTGATCGAGAAGCGCGGCCTGTAGCTCGAAAGGCGAACGCATGGCCTTCGTGAGCATCGTCGGCTCCTGCTTCAATGAGGCAGGCAATGTCGGCGAATTGGTCCAGCGCATCGGGCAGGTGTTCGCCAAGCTGCCCGAGCACACGTACGAGATCGTGCTGGCCGACAACGGCTCGACCGACGGCACCGACGAGGAGCTGCGCAAGCTGGCGCAGGAGAATCCGCACGTGCGCGTGATCCTGAACGCGCGCAACTTCGGGCACATCCGCTCGCCCACGCACGCGATGTTGCAGGCGCGGGGCGACGCGGTGATCAACATGGCGACGGACCTGGAGGACCCGCCGGAGCTCATCGCGGACCTCATCGCCGAGTGGCAAAAAGGCGCGAAGGTGGTCGCGGCGGTCAAGCGCAAGACCAGCGACTCCTGGGCGCTGACGGTGGCGCGGCGCATCTTCTACGGCATCATCGGGCGCATCTCCGAAGTCAGATTGATCCCGAACTTCACGGGCTTCGGGCTCTACGACCGCGTGGTGGTCGAGCGCGTGCGGCTCATCGACGACCCGTATCCGTACATGCGCGGGCTCATCAGCGAGATCGGCTTTCCGCCCAAGCTGGTGCAGTTCGACAAGCCGCCGCGCAAGCGCGGGATCACCAAGCACAACTTCCTCACGCTGTACGACTTCGCCATGCTGGGCATCGTGAAGCACTCGGTGGCGCCGCTGCGGCTGGCCACGCTCTGCGCGCTCGTGCTCTCGGTGTTCAGCCTGTTCGTGGGCCTGGGGTATCTCGTCGCCAAGCTCATGTGGTGGGACCAGTTCCAGCTCGGCCTCGCGCCGCTGCTCATCGGCGTGTTCTTCTTCTCGTCGGTGCAGCTCTTCTTCATCGGCATGCTGGGCGAGTACGTGAACTCCATCCACACGCACGTGCGGCGGCTGCCGCTGGTGACGGAGCGGGAGCGGCTGAACTTCAAGGAGGACGCGGGCGGGCGGGCGCCAGGCAAAGGTGACTAGTCGGGCCAGCATTCCCGCTCTCACCTTGACGCGCTGGGGCCGTGAGGCTATGTCCCCGCCGCCATCCGGCAGGCGAGAGTGGCGGAACTGGCAGACGTACCGGTCTTAGAAGCCGGTGGGCAACCCCCGTACGGGTTCGAATCCCGTCTCTCGCACCATCTTTTCGCCCTCTTGCAGGAGCAGCCCTGTGGTCCAGTCGCGCGTCGAAGATCTCAGCACCGTCGTCAAGAAGCTCTCGGTCGAGCTCGCTCCTGAGCAGGTCAAGGAGGAGTACGAGAAGGCGCTCTCCGGCCTCTCGCGCCGGGTGAAGCTCAAGGGCTATCGCGAGGGCCACGCACCCAAGCGGCTGGTCGAGCGGTTCTACGGCGACGACGTGCGCCGCGACGTGGCGCAGAAGCTGGTGCAGTCGACGATCTTCGAGGCGATGGAGCAGCACAAGCTCTCGCCCATCGCGGCCCCGCGCGTGGAGAACGGCGACGTGGAGCCGACCGCGCCGTTCAAGTACACGGCCACCGTGGAGGTGCGGCCGATCGTGGACGTGAAGGAGTGGCAGGGCCTCTCGGCGCCGAAGATCGACCTCGAGGTGACGGAGGCGGAGATCGACGAGCGCCTGAAGCAGATGCAGAAGGAGCACTCGGTGTTCGCGCCCGTCGAGGGCCGCGACATCGTCGAGCCGGGCGACTACGTGGTCACCGACTACGAGGGCTCGGTCGACGGCGCGCCGCTCAAGGGCGCCAAGCGCGAGGGCGTGCTGCTCGAGGCCGTGCCGGGCTCGCTCCTGGAGAACAAGGCCGAGACGCTGGTCGGCGCCAAGATCGGCGAGACCCGCGAGCTGGGCGTGACGTCCCCCGCCGACTACCAAGTCGAGGAGCTGCGCGGGAAGGAGGCGCCCAGCTCGCGGGTCTCGCCGATCTTG
>JAFEBC010000385.1 GCA_018266095.1 Deltaproteobacteria bacterium | reverse complement strand
CGGCCACACCTTCCTCACCTTCATCAACGGCTCGGGCTACGGCGTCTTCCGCAGCACCACGGGCGCGAAGGACTGGGCCAACATCAACGGCACGATCCACGCCGCGAGCGGCACCAGCACGTCCACCTCGTTCCCGTCGCTCAACTGGGTGGTGGCGAACCCCAAGCGCGCCAACACCTACGCGGTGTCGAGCTACGCGGCGGTGTTCACCACGCTCGACGGCGGCGCCAACTGGCAGCAGAGCGCGCCGCCCACGAGCTACGGCTTCACCGGCATCGCCTTTGATCCCAACGACAGCACGGGCAAGCCCATCTGGACGACCACCGGCTCGACCTCGGGCGACCACGTGCTCTTCTCGACCGACCAGGGCCTGCACTGGACGGTCAAGGACGGCAGCGGCGCCTCCGCGATCCCGGACGTGCCCGCGAAGACCATCAAGGTCGATCCCGGCGACTCGAACACCGTCTACGTCGGCACCGAACTGGGCCTCTACCGCACGCAGGACAAGGGCACCACCTGGGCGCGCATGGGCAAGGGCCTGCCGCTCGTCAGCGTGACCGAGATCAGCGTGGCGCTCGACTCGTCGGCCATCCGCATCTCCACCTTCGGCCGCGGCTTCTGGGAGGTGAACCCGCGCGGCACCGTGGACGCGGGCGTGTGGGGCAAGGGCGACATGGATCACAACGCGGTCATCGACGGCTTTGATCTGGTGGCGCAGGCGCGGCTGATGCTGCTCACGCCCGCGGACCCTTCGTACGACAACGAGGGAACCCTGACCGGCAACACGAACCAGATCGACGGCGCCGACGCAGACGCGCTGCGGGTGAAGCTGGGAGGCAGGCCATGAGGAGCGCTGGGTTCTTGGGGGACCGCCCATGAGGCCGGTCTGGTGGGGAGTGGCTGCGCTCGCGCTGGTGTCGCTGGCGGCGCGCGCGAACAAGCTCGACTTCGACGAGGACGCCGAGCGGGCGTCCGAGAAGGCGCACGGGCTCGATCGCGACGATCCCGCGGCGCGCATGAAGGTGGAGCTGTTCCTCGAGGGCAAGCGGCCGGCCGAGCTGTCGCTGGAGATCCTGCGCATCGCGCAAGAGGAGGCCGACAAGTACGGGCTGCCGGGCGCCAACTCTGCGCTCAGGCCGTTCCGCCAGGCCGCGCGCGCGGGCGGGAGCGCGTGGGTGAACCTCGGGCCCTCGTCGGCGGACTTCTCCAACAACGGCGGCCTGTCCCTCGCCAAGGTCGACTCGGGCCGCATCCGCACCATCCTCGTGCACCCGACCAACCCCGACATCGTCTACGTGGCCTTCGCGGGCGGCGGCGTGTGGAAGACCTTCGACGCGCGCGCGGCCATCAGCGCCACCACTGGCCCGCACTGGCACACGGTCACCGAATCGCTGGGCACGCTCTCGATGGGCGCGCTGGCCATGAACCCGTCGGCGCCGGAGTCGCTGGTGCTGGGCCTGGGCGATCCCTTCGCGGTCAAGTCGTTCCCCGGCATCCTCCACAGCGAGGACGGCGGCGCCACCTGGACGTTCACGGGCGCGCTCGCGGGCACGTACCCGAGCCACGCGTCGGTCTTCTCGGCCACCTCCACCAAGGAGATCAAGTTCGACACCACCGGCGCCGGCGGCCTCGTGCTCGCGTGCACCGACGCGGGCGTGTTCAAGGCCGGCAACTTCGGCCAGGGCACGCTGTCGTCGTGGTCGCTCATCGATCTCGACGGCACGACGCACAAGGCGCAGGAGTGCTGGAGCGTGCTGTACGTGGGCGGCGTGTGGCTGGTGGCCACGGTCGACGAGGACGGCAACGGGCAATTGTTCCGCTCGCCGGACGGCGCGGCGAGCTTCAGCAAGATCTCGAGCGCACTCCCGGCGCCGAGCGGGGCGCCCACGGGCCTGGGCCGCATGACGCTCGCGTCCACCGGCAAGGACACCTCGGCCACCAACGCGCGCGTGTACCTGCTCGCCTCGGACCAGTCGCAGTCCAAGCAGCGCGACGTGTTCAAGTCCGATGACGGCGGCGCCACCTGGAGCTCGCTCTCGGCGTGGGCCACCTCGGGCCACAAGCCCACGAACCCGACGCTGGATCGCGATCAGAGCAACAACCTGACCGTGAACGTGCAGAACGATCTCGACGTGATGCACAACCAGGCCAACTACAACCAGGTCATCGTCGTCGACCCGAACGACAAGAACACGGTCTTCATCGGCGGCAACCTCTCGCTCCTGCGCAGCAAGGACGGCGGCACCACCTGGAGCGTGATGGCCGACTGGCTGCCCTCGGCGTACGGCATGAGCAACAACATGTACGCGCACGCCGACTGGCACGCGGCCGCCATCTCCTACGACGGCAGCGTGGGGAAATTGTGGGGCGGCAACGACGGCGGCCTCTTCTCCAGCACCAACATCCTCACCGTGGCCAACCCCAGCGGCGTCAACACCAGCGCCGGCTGCACCTGGGAGGACCGCATGAACCGCGGGCTCGTGACGCACCTCGTGTACAGCATCGTCTCGGGCGCGGAGCGGCCCGGCGGCGGGACCTGCACCGTGAGCGCGGGTACGCGCGACCTCGTGTACGGCGGCCTGCAGGACAACGGCACGCGCCTGCGCGGCGGCACCTCGGGCGCGGCGGGCTCGGGCTCGAGCCCCACCACGTTCAACGCCGTCACCGGCGGCGACGGCTTCGGCGTGGGCGCCGGCTGCAAGAGCGGCAGCACCGCGTACGGGTCCTTGCTCCTGAGCACGTACGTGACCAACCTCAACTACTCGACCGACTTCGGCGCCACCTACGACGCGTCCTTCGACGGGACGGTCGATCTCCCCGCGGGCACGCTCACGCTCGACCCGTACTACAACTTCATCATGTTCGTGGCCACCGACCAGGCCGATCCCGCGGGCGGCACCTTCCTCGTGCCCGCGACCGACGCGAACACGGGCCAGGGGCACCTCCTCTACTCGAACGACGTGGTGAACCACGGCTGGTACGACATCGTCGGCACCCTGCACACGACGGGCACCGCGGCCGGGCCGTTCCCGAACCCGACCTGGGAGGCGCAGGCGGACGGCAAGCACGTGGGGCACTACGTCGTCACCACGCGGCCGCTCGCGGGCACGCAGAACGCGGCGCTCGTGTGGTTCACCGTCGACGGGAGCAGCTTCAACGGCTCGCACCTCTCGACGGCCAACTGGACCGCGTTGCCGCGCGTGGACGTGCCGCAGACGCACGGCGTGGACCAATATCTGGTGATGAAGTCGGCCGCGATCGACCCGGGCGACGCCGCGGGCACCACCGTCTGGGCGGGCTCGCACGAGGCCTACACGCGCTGCCGCCCGGGCGGCGCGGGCACCAGCGGGTTCGAGAACTACCAGTGCTATCCCGTGCCCTCCACGCCGGGCCGCGTGTTCCGCTACAACAAGTCGACCAGCAAGTGGGACGCGCAGGGCGCCGATGGCTCGGGCCTGCCCAACGTGCCCGTGAACGTCATCAAGATCGACCCGGGCGACTCGAACACCATCTACGCGGGCACCGAATTGGGCCTGTACCGCGGCACCTACAGCGCAGGCAGCAACACGACCGCGTGGACGCGCTTCGGCACCGGGCTCCCCATGGTCAGCGTCACCGACCTGTCCGTCTCGGCCGACGGCGCGCTCGTGCGCATCGCCACGTATGGCCGCGGCTTCTGGGAGATCAACACGCAGACCGGCGGCTCGACCGCGGGCGTGCCCGGCGACGGCGACTTCGACAAGAACCAGCGCATCGACGGCTTCGACCTCGTGCGCATGTCGGCGGTGGACAAGACCACCTCGGCCGACGACACCTACGACGCGACCGGCAACCTGGTCGGCAGCGTCAACGCCATCGACGACGCCGACATCCAGGCGCTCAAGTCCAAGCTCGGAGGACGTCCATGAAGCCGCTCCCTGTCTCGCAGCGCCTGTCGCCGCGCCCGCTCTCGCCGCTCGCGCTCCTCCTCGTGCCCCTGCTCGCCTGCGGCAGCAACACGGGCGAGCAGAGCGGGGCGCCGGTGATCAACTCGTTCACGGCCAGCCCCACGACCATCTCCCTCGGCAACAGCGCGACCTTGAGCTGGGACGTGTCGAACGCCACGGCGCTCAGCATCAACAACGGGCCCGGCATCGTCACCGGCAAGACCTCCGTGTCGGTCACGCCCACGCAGACCACGCAGTACACGCTCTCGGCCACTGGCCCGGGCGGCTCGTCCTCCGCGAAGGTCACCGTGATCGTGACCGCGGCGCAGCCCAAGGCGGTGATCAACCTCTTCACGGCCAACCCGCCGAGCATCAGCGCGGGCAACTCGTCGACCCTGAGCTGGAACGTGACCAACGCGACCGCGCTCTCCATCGACAACGGCGTGGGCACCATCACGGGCACCACCGGGACCATCAACGTCACGCCCTCGGCCACCACCACCTACACGCTCTCGGCGACCGGCCTGGGCGGCAACGACTCGGCGACGGCGACCGTCACGGTCAACGCGGTCGCGGGCCTGCGGCTCGAGTACCAGGACCCGGCGAACACCTCGGCCAAGAAGGTGATCCTCACCAAGAACACCACGCTCTCGACCGCGTCGAAGCTGTACGTGGACGTGAAGATCGGCGCCAGCGCGCAGTCGGCGTTCGGCCTCGCCATGAACCTGCCGCTCGATCACACCAAGGCCACCGTGGCCACCACCGGCGCCATCACGCTGCCGGCCGGTGTCCCGCCGCTCAACCCGGGCAGCGGCACGGGCGCCACGCTGGGCTGGGCCGTGGGCACGAGCGGCCCGCTCACGGACATCTTCACCATGGGCCTCGCGCGCAAGAAGTCCTCGGCGAGCGACAGCGACGTGAACCTGCCCGCGAGCGCCACGCTGTGCACGATCGAGTTCGACGTGGTGGCCGCGCCGGATCCGGCCAACGGTGATCTCTTCAATGGCGCGAGCCTGCCCGCGACCGCCAAGCTCTCGCTGCTCAAGCGCGACGGCAGCGAGGCCGCGAGCCAGGCCGACTTCGCGGTGGGGCGCCTGTACATCACACACTAGCCTCGCTGGTGCTCCGGAAAGCCTCAACGCGTCTCCGCGTTAGAGCTGTCGCTTTTGCCGCTGACCAAGTCCTGGTCACTCCTGTCCAGACCTACGTCAGACATCCGTCCGCCACTTGGCGGATGAGACAAACCATCTGTCGCTACGGGTGGTTACAGCCGACTTGTGTCGGACTCGAAACAGTCCATTGACGGACACGCGCCGCGTCAGGCATATGCCGCGCCCACTAGGTCCTAGGCGACCTGAACCTACATCGGCACCACACCCAAAAGGGGCGTTCAATGAAGGCTTTCCGTCTTTCCTCGGTCCTCGCTCTCTGCGCGATCGCTGCGCTCAACGCCTGCGGCACGGGTCAGGTCGACTCGATCTCCGACGACGACATCATCGGCGGCTACGGCAACAACTCGGCGAAGTACGACGCAGTGGGCACGGTCGGCGCGCTGGACGCGTCGGGCGCCTACTCGTTCTTCTGCACCGCGACCCTGATCAGCCCCACCGAGGTCCTGACGGCCAAGCACTGCATCGTCGAGACCGACTCGACGTCGCCGTTCTACTTCCAGAAGTACGTGAACCTGATCCCGATCTACTTCGCGGTCGGCGCCGACGCGAACCACCCGACGCAGCTCGTGCAGGCGATCGCGGCGGACTACGCCACGCCGAACGAGAACGGCTTCGTCGGCCTGGGCTCGGACATGGGCGTGTACCACCTCATCGCGCCGGTCCAGAACGTGAAGCCGCTCAAGATCGCGACGGCGGACCTGAAGGACCAGTCGGCCACCACCTCGACCGACCACGGCGACCTCGCCAAGAAGTTCTCGGCGATGGGCTACGGCGTGCAGGATCAGCTCGGCTCGGTCGGCACCAAGAAGATCGGCCAGCTCACGCTGAACGCGCTCTCGGGCCTCGTGTACGAGAAGATGTTCGGCTCGCTCGACGGCTTCGCGGCCTATCTCAAGACCGTGTACGGCGAGCAGCTCATCGACGACAACATGGACATCGTGACCGACTGGTACAACACCACGTCGTTCCTCCAGGGCTATGACGCCTACCTCGGCAACCAGCCGGGCGACGTGCAGACCTGCTTTGGCGACTCGGGCGGCCCGCT
>JAFEBC010000384.1 GCA_018266095.1 Deltaproteobacteria bacterium | reverse complement strand
TCGAGTCGTCGCCGCGCTGCGGGATCATGTAGCCCTGTGTGGTGTGGATGGTCGTCTGCGTCGGCAGGAGCGCGCCCGTCTGCGTGGTGTTCACGGTCACGAACGGCGCGGTCACGAGCGGGTCGCCGGGCGTGTACTTGTAGAGGCGGATGCGGCCGTCGGGATCGTACGCGGTGAAGGCGAGCGTGCCGTCCAGGTTCGCGAGGCCGCCGCTCCAGCCGTGGTCGGGGCCGCCCGGGTTCGTGTCCGAGAGCTTGTGGAAGCCGGTCGCGTCGAGCGAGGTGAGCTTTCCGCCCGCGCCCCAGTCGGCGAAGAAGTACGCCGTGCCGCCGATGGTGACCGAGCCGATGGCGATGTCCTCGATGGTGGTGTTGACGGTGGGGATGGCCGTGAGCGTGCGCGCGCCGTTGCAGGCCGGGGGCGGCGGCGGTGCGCAGGGCGTGGCCGCGGGGTCGATGCAGCCCGAGTCGTGGTGGAACACGTTCAGGCACGCGACCTGCGCGCCGGTGAGGCCGGAGATGGACGCGACCGACGTGGCCGTCCAGGTGCCGCCGCTCTGCGTGAGGAGCGCGTAGCCGAGGCCGCTCGCGGTGTCGCAGAGGACGACGAAGGTGCCCGGGTCGCGCGAGGCGGAGAGGCCGTCGAAGCGCGTGCAGCCGGGGACGTTGGCGAGGCCGAGCGTGGTGGTGACGAGGGTGTTCGAGTGGACGCTCGAGCCCGTGTACGTGACGGCGGCGGCGCCGGGCGCGAGCGTCGAGGGCGTCGCGCTCGTGGTCTGGAAGGTGAGCTGCGTGGGTGAGTCGAGGCTGCCCCAGGCCGCGAAGGTGGAGGTCTCGAGCAGCACGGTCGAGAGCAGCGCGCTGGTGTCGTAGGCCGTGCCCGTGCCGTCGGCGGAGGTGCCCGCTTCGGTGCGGCAGGTGGGGACCGCGTAGCCGTGCAATTCCTGGCCGGCGGCGCAGGTCGCGAGGTCGGGCATCAGGGACTGCAAGAGGATCGTCCCAGCCGCGGGCGGCGCGAGCTGGCCGGCGTAGGTCTGCGTGTACGTCGCCTGGTGGAGCTGGCTGTCGAACTGCGCGAGCGGCGCGCCCTGCGTGAGGCCGATGATGCCGTGCAGCGTCGGCGGCGTGGCCTCATTCGAGTCGGCCAGGCCGTAGTTCAAGTCGCCCGTCGACGAGTCGAGGTCCGCCTCCTTGCAGCCCACGATCACCTGCGAGGTGTTCACGTTCACCGAGATGTCGACGTACCCAGCCTGGCTCTCGATGGGGATGGACACATCCACGGACACCTCCGCGTCGGTGTCGAGGCCCGCCTGGCAGTCGAGCTCGGCCGCGGAGGTCGCGACCTGCGGCGCAAAGGTAGCGGCGAAGTCGGCGAAGGTGGCGAAGCCGTGCGCAGACAGGTACGCCGCGAGCGCGGGGTCGAGCGTCTGGCCGGGGCACATCGTCCAGTCGGTGGCGGTGACCACGTAGCCCCAGTCGTTCACGCCCGGCGCGCCCGAATCGATGCAGCCCAGGATGCTGGCCGTCTGCCCAGGCGCCGTCTCGGTGATGACCACGGGCGCGCCCGCCGAGGTGTGCGCGCCGGTGACGGGGTCGATCGAGTACTGCGCGATGGTGCAGGTGGCGCAGAGCTGCGGCAGGGGGAGCGCGCTCTGCTGCTGGCCGAGCGTCTGGAACGCGAGCTTCACAGAGCCGTGGTTCCCGCTCGCGGCCGGGGGCTGCTTGCTGCAGGCGGCGAGCGCGAGGACGGCGGTGGCCGCGCGGGCGATCGAGGCGACGCTGAGGCTGCGCATGGGTGGCTCCGCGACGCGCCGCAGGAGAGAGCGAGCCGCCCCGACACGGGACCACGCTGGAACAAATCCCACATCGGGGAAAACCCGCGCGCGGGCGATCGATTTGCGCTCGAACGGCCGCACTGAAAGCCAGCGAGGCGATGGTCTCGGGGCGCACCAAACGGCGAGGCCGCCCCGCGCTGACGCAGGACGGCCTCGATGCAAACCCGCGCGATGACTCAGGCTATCGGCCGCGGAACGCCCGGCTCACCCAGCGGCCCAGGTCGCGCTTGCCCTCCGAGCCGCGGCGGCACCAGGGCCTGGCGTTGTGCGGCTTGGCGGTGTTGAGCAGGCCCAACAGGTGGTTGCCCGAGACCGTCGAGGGGAAGCCGTCGTTGTCCTGCGTGACGATGCCCTGCGCGGTGCCGGTCGGGTCCGCGGTGAGGTCGAGCCAGTTGTTGGTGATGGTCGACGAGACCGAGCCGATGCCGAAGAGGAAGGCGCCGCGGATGACGTTGGCGTTGGCGGTGACCTGGCCCGGGAAGTCCGCGGGATCGGCAGTGATGGCGGCGAGGCTGGCGCCGAACGGGCCTTCGATGAGGTTGTGCTCGACGAGCGTGTCCGCAAAGCCGGTCACGTTGATGCCGAGCTGCGACTGGTCGCCCGCGCCGCTGCGCAGCCAGACGAAGTTGTCCGTGACGCGCGACCTGGCGTGCGCCTCGAGCTGGATGCCGGAGGAGTTCGGGCCGGCGTTCTGGCCGAGGAAGAGCTGGTTCTCGCGCACGGTCACGGCGCCCTGCGCGGTCAGGCTCAGGCCCATCACGTCGGCGCCCTGGTCGTCGCCGAAGGTCACGTTGTTCTCGGAGACGTCGATGGCGCGGCCGTCGGAGAAGAGCTGCAGGCCGGGCGCGGTGCCGTCGGCGCGGGCCTGCACGCGGATCGTGTTGCCGGTGACCGAGTGGTCGAACGAGCCGATGCCGCCGGAGAAGCCGCTGACGCGGTTGTCGGCGATGACGCCCGCGGTGGTGAGCGGGCAGACGTCATTGGTGAGCTGACAGAGGCTGCCGAGGCCGACGCCGGTGTTGGGGCCCGCGTCCACGCCGCCCGGGCCGCTGGTGGCCTCGAAGACGTTGTCGGAGATGCGCGCGTCGTTGCCGCCGGTGAGCGCGATGCCGAAGGCGTGGAACTCGTTGTGGTCCACGTTGACGCGGCCCACGGTCACGGCGCCGACCGCGCTCTGCTTCACGTAGTTGCCGCTGACGCGCGAGAAGGCCGGGAAGAACGCGGCGGGCGGGGGCGTCGAGCCGTCCGTGGGGAAGTTCGCGAGGTCGACGCCGATGACGAGGAAGCCGACGCCGAAGACGGAGAGGACGCGGTTGTTCGACACCTCGATGCCGGGCACGCCGACGGTGAGCGAGGCGATGGTGCCGGAGTCGAAGGCGGCGAGCGTGCTGAACTCGTTGTTGGCGACGCGGACGTTGGCCATCACGGCCCCCACGGGCGCGCCCTGACCCGCGCCGCAGCCGATGTCCGAGGAGTTCAGGAAGAGGCCGGAGCCGTTGCCGAGCGGGTTGTAGTCGGTCGAGACGCCGGAGGTGAGTGAGTTGCCGCTGATGGTGATGTTGGCGGCGTGGCCCCACACCATGATGGTGCCGAGATCAGAGCCGGAGAGCGTCGAGCCCGAGACCTCGAGGCCGTCGAGGAAGCCGTCGACCAACTGGAAGTCGTCGCCGCTGCGGACGAGGCCGGGCGTGAAGGAGATGGCGGCGGCCTGGGCGTCGATGACGAGGTCGCGCAGGGCGATGTTCTTGAGCGTGCCCGTGGAGGGTCCGGTGAAGGCGCTGGTGGCGGCGTGGATGCGCGGGCGGTTGCGCGGGTCCTGCGCCTCGATGGTGATCGCGTGCGAGAGCGACACAGGCGCCGCGAAGGTGTAGTCGCCACCGGCGAGGCGGATGCGGTCCACGCTGGGGTTGTCGGCGAGCGCCTGGAAGGCCACGTCGTCGATGGGGCCGGTCTTGACGGTCTTGGCCGATGCGGCGCCGGCGACGAGGAGGGCGAGAGCGGGGAGCAGGATCGAGCTGCGCATGCGGGCCTCGGGGTGGGGGATGAGGGCACCTTTCGCAACCCGTGTGCCGCGGGGTGGGCGCGCGGAAACGCGAGGCGGCGCGGAGAGTTACAGTGTCACGGTGAGGCGGAGGGGCGCGTGTTGTAACCGGCGCGGTCACAAGTGGCGCCGGGTGTAGCGGCGGCGGTCACAGGCGAGCGTACACTGGCGCCCGCACACGTCTTGGGGGACGGGCCGTGGTCGAGGGGGCACGACAGCACAGCGGAATCGCAGCCTGGCTGCAGCGCTTCGCGCCGTGGACGGGGGCGCTGCTCGTCATCGCGTGGCTGCCCTTTCTCACGCGCCGCCTCTTGTCGACGGACGACTACACGCTGATCTCCGCGCGCGGCCTGGGCGAGACGCCGCAGTGGATGCTGACGCAGGGCCGGTTCGTGGGCGCGAGCCTGCATGTGCTGGCGACCTGGCTGGGGCTCGATCCGGTGCGCTCGGCGCCTGCAGCGGGGCTCGTCGCGATCGGGCTGTGCGTGCTCAGCGGCTTCTTGCTCACGCGGCTGTGGCAGGTGCCTGGCGAGCGCTTCGCGCTGACGGTCCTGGTGGCCGTGCTGCCGTTCGTGCATCCGCTCGAGGGCGAGGTGTGGACGTTCCGGCTCGCGCCCCTGCACGTGCAGGCGGGGATCGCGCTGGCGTTGGGCGGACTCGTGTTGGCGCGGCGCGAGGCCCCTCGCAGCCGCTTGGCTGGGATTGCGCTCCTGACCGCCGCGCTGGGGACGTACCAGGTCGCGCTCAATGTGGCGCTGGTGGTCATCGGCATGGGCGCGGCGATCGCGGTGTGCGGCGCGCAGGACGAGTCCCTGCGGGGCGAGCTCGTCGCCTGGGCCCGGGCGCTCGTTGCCCTCGTGCTGGCGGGCCTTGCCTGGCTCCTGATCAGCCGCGGGCTCCTCGCGGCCCTGGGGCTCAAGCCCGAGTATCGCAACGGCCTGATCGGCCTGACAGAGTTGCCTGCGCGTGTGCACGATGTGACCAAGGCCCTGGCGCGCGTGGCGTTCCGCGAGCGACAACTGTCGACGCCGTTGCTCATCGGCCTCCAACTCGCGCTCGCAGCCGTGGCTTTGGCCTCGATGGCGTGGCGCGCATCGCGGGAGCGGCTCCAGGCGGCCGTGCTGATCGCGCTGCTGGTGGCGCTCTCGCTCTGCGGCACCGTGGGCGTGCTCGCACTGATCAAGAACTTCGAAGCGGCGCCGCGCATGCTCATCGCCGCGGGCTTCCTCTGGGCAGGGCTGCTGGTGCTCGCGGCGCAGGCGACACAGGCCGTCTGGGTGACGCGCGCGGCGCTCGCGATCGCTTGCGGCTGCGTCATCGGGTACGTGGGCGTGAATCATCGCCTCGCGGATGAAGTGGCCCGGCTGAACCAACGCGACGCCGCAGTGGCAGCGCGCGTGCTGGCGCGTTTCGAGAGCGATCCGCGGGCCGCGTCGCTCGCGCGCGTGGTCACCATCGGCCACTCGATCAACTACGACGACCTGCCCACTGTGGCGAACTTCATCGCCCCGAGCGCGCTGGCGGTGCCGTGGAGCCAGGCGCCCTTGTTCAGTGGGCTCGCGCAACGACCGCTGGCGACGGCGACGGATGAGGACGTCGAGACCGCGACGAGGCTCTGCGCGGCGGCCAGCAAGTGGCCCGCGACGGATTCGACGCGGGTCACGGACACGGGGCTCGGCGTGGTGTGCTTCTAGCCCTACTCCGCCCCCGCCTCCGCCGCGCCGTGGCACTTCTTGAACTTCTTCCCGCTCCCGCACGGGCACGGGTCATTCCGCCCCACCTTCGGCCCGGCGCGCACGATCGGCACCGTGCTCGGCTGGGCGCCACCATTGCTCGGCGGCGGCGCCTCTCCGTGCGTCTCGATGGTGCGCGCGGCCTTGCGCTGCGGGACCGCGGGAAGGCCTGCCGTCGAGCTCTGCGTGCCTGCCGCCGGAGCCGACGTGGACACCGTGGCCTGGGCCGCCGGACGCGCGGGCTGTGCGGCCGGCTCGACGCGCAGGATCATCGACACCGTCGACGCCGCGATGCGCCCCTTCATGATCTGGAAGAGCGCGAAGCCCTCCTTCTTGTACTCGACCTTCGGATCCTTCTGCCCGTAGCCGCGCAGGTGGATGCCCTGGCGCAGGTGGTCCATCTGCAGCAGGTGATCCTTCCAGAGCTGGTCGATGCCGTTCAGCCACAGCCACTGCGCGTACGCGCGGAAGTCGTCGCCGAGCGCCTCGTACTTGGCCTTCAGCTTCTTCTCGACCACGTTGAAGATGTCGAGCTGCAGCTTCTCCACATCCGGATCCG
>JAFEBC010000383.1 GCA_018266095.1 Deltaproteobacteria bacterium | reverse complement strand
GGATCACGTGGCGCACACGCAGCTCCCGGACTTCACGTTCATGCCCGAGCACTTCTTCCGCTTCGCGTGGTGGATGGTCCTGGGCGCGCTGGGGCTGGGCCTGGGCGCGGCGCTGGTGGGCGCGTGGATCCCGGCGCGGAAGGCGGCGGCGATGGACCCGGCGCGGGCGCTGCAAGAGGGGTAGCCCGCAGGCGCAGCGGGGCCCGCCGTTGGGCCTCTCAAGTCGGCGACGTCGGGCTCACGATGCACGGCGCGATCGGCTTGATGCGCACCGTCACCGTCTGCTTGAGCGACGACTTGATCTCGATGTAGCCCGTCGAATCCGAGGGCAGCTCGAAGGTCACGCGCTCGACCGCGCCCTCCAGCTCGCGCACGCGCTTGGGCGTGTTCGACCCCTCGAAGAGCGCCACGGCGATCGGCCGGTCGCTCCAGTCGATTCCCTGCCCGTCGATGCCCACCTGGAACGTCAGCTTGCGGCACCCGGGCGGCGTCATGGCCACGAAGGTCAGGCGCCCGTCGCCGTTCGCGTGCGTCGGGCCCAGGAGGCCGGACTCATCGCGCGTGGGGAATTCGTAGACGACCGGCTTCGTGGCCGCGTTCATGGGCGGCGGCGTGGCCCACGGATTTCCCCGCCAGTGGCAGGCCGACACGCTGAGCGCCAAGAGCACCAACGTCAGGTTCTTCATCGCACTCCTCCTCGAAAGGGATCCCCGCATCGAGCGCGTTCTGACGTGCAGCTTGGAGGATTCGCGGCGCGGAGATCAATCCCCCTGGCCGCATGTCGGACCCACCGCAGGGTGACCATGCCGTCACGCCAGAAACTTCATGCTACTGTCCGCGCGCGCGCGTGCGCTCGGAGACGAGTGTTGGAGCGATTGACCCCGTTCGGCAAATACTTCCTGCTCGACCGCATCAACGTCGGCGGCATGGCGGAGGTGTTTCGCGCGAAGACCGTGGGCGTCGAGGGCTTCGAGAAGATCGTCGCCATCAAGCGCATCCTGCCCGCCGTCGCCGAGGACGAAGAGTTCATCAAGATGTTCGTCGACGAGGCGAAGATCACCGCGCAGCTCTCGCACGCGAACCTGGCGCAGACCTTCGACCTCGGGAAGTTCGACGAGGCCTACTACATCGCGATGGAGTACGTGCCGGGCAAGGACCTGCGCGCGGTGCAGGAGCGCATGCGGCGGCGCGGCGAGCGGGTGCCCACGGCCGTGGCGGCGTACGTCATCTCGCGCGTGTGCGAGGGACTCGACTACGCGCACCGCAAGCGGGACACGATGGGGCGCGATCTCAACATCGTGCACCGCGATGTCTCGCCGCAGAACGTGATCGTGTCGTTCGAGGGCGAGGTGAAGCTCATCGACTTCGGCATCGCCAAGGCGGCGAACAAGATCACGCGCACGCAGGCGGGCATCTTGAAGGGCAAGTTCGGCTACATGAGCCCCGAGCAGGTGCGCGGGCTGCCGCTGGATCGGCGCTCGGACATCTTCGCCACCGGCGTCGTGCTCTACGAATTGTGCACGGGCGAGCGGCTGTTCACGGGCTCGTCGGACTTCAGCGTGCTGGAGAAGGTGCAGCAGGCGAAGATCGTGCCGCCCTCGGAGATCGTGCCGGACATTCCGCTGCGGCTCGAGCGCGTGATCCTGAAGGCGCTCGCGCGCGAGCCCGAGGAGCGCTACCAGCACGCGGCCGAGCTGGCGCAGGACCTGACGCGCTTCATGCTCGATTCGCACACGCGCACGGTGTCGCGCGACGACGTGGCGGCGTTCATGAAGTCGACCTTCCCGGACGACAACCTGCGCGAGCAGGAGGTCGCGATGGAGGCCACGCGCACGCGGGCGCCGCGCCGGGAGCCGCCGCCGCTGCCGGACACGGGCGAGTCGGATCGCGCGCGGGCGGCCAAGGAGAAGGCCGAGCAGGACAAGGCGCAGCAGGAGAAGGCTGAGCGTGAACGGCAAGCGCGTGAGAAGCAGGACGCGGACGCGCGCGCGGGCAAGAAGGGCAAGAAGAAGGCGCCCACGCTCGACGACGACGAGCCGTCGACCACGGCGCCGGGCCGCAAGTCGAAGCCGCCGCCGCCGCTGCCGAAGTCGCTCCTGGACCTGGGCGAGGTGCCGCCCGAGCCGGAGCCGACGATGAAGGGCCCGCCGCCCGAGATGCCCGACGCGAAGCCTGCGCTGGGGAACCTGCCGGACGCGGTGCTGCCGCCCTTGCCCAAGCTGCCGCCGCTCACGTTCGGCGAGATGAAGACGCCGTCGCAGCCGCCCAAGATCGAGCCCACGGCCACCGTGCAAGTGGCCATGGACGAGTCGCCGGGCGACGCGCCGACGCGGCCGGTGAGCATGGACGATCTGGCCAAGGCCGAGCGCGAATTGCTCGCGAGGCAGCAGGCAGAGATCACGCGCGGCGGGGACAAGCCGGAGAAGGCGCCCGAGCGGCCGCAGACGAGCACCGAGAAGAAGATCGCCATGCTGCCGACGCGCGACGACGCGCCGACCGCGAACGACGCGCCCACCGAGCCGGGCGTGTTCGTCGATCCCAAGACGGGCCAGCCCGCACCCACGAGCGGCGCGAAGATGATCGTCCGCGCCGACGCCGAGAAGCCGAGCGTGGTGGTGCGCGATCAGAACAAGCCGCCCTCGGGCCGCTTCGACGCCCCCAAGCTCGACGCCGCGAAGGAGGCCGAGCGCGCCCGTGCCATCGAGCAGGAAGCCGCGCAGCGCGCGAAGGCCAAGCAGCAATTGCAGGAGCTGGAGAGCGCGTTCCCCACGGGCCCCGACACGGATCCCGACGCGAAGAAGCCGAAGTCGCGCGAGGAGCTCAAGCCCTGGGTCGAGAAGAGCGAGAAGCCGCCGCGCAAGAAGCTGGAGCCGCCCAAGCTCGCGGGCCCGCATCGCGCGCCGGGGGCCGACAAGCCGCCCTCGCTGGGTGGGGCCGACAAGCCGCCGTCCGTCGAGAAGCCGCCCTCGTTCCGCTCGCGCATGCAGGTGTCCAAGCCCACGCTCGTGGGCGAGGATCCGTTGCCGGCCGAGGAGATCACGAACTCCACGGTCACGCTGCGTCAGCGCTGGATCCGGCGCATCCAGATCGTGCTCGCGCTGTTGGCCGTGGGCATCGCGGCCTGGGCGTGGATGAGCGTGCCGCACAAGAAGGAGGACCTGCAGGGTCCGCCCACGGGCTCGCTCACGGTGACCACCGAGCCCGACGACGCGGTGGTGCTGCTCGACGGCACGATGGTGAAGGCGTCGATCGACAAGGACTACACCGAGCCGAAGATGTCGGCGCAGGTCGAGCACGTGCTGACCATCCGGCGCGACGGGTTCACCGAGAAGCTCATCCCGGTGACGCTGACGAAGGGCGAGCAGAAGATCATGCCGGTGAAGCTCGTGCCGCTGCCGAACCAGCTCACGGTGCGCAGCTCTCCCTCGGGTGCGGCCGTGTTCGTCGACGGCGTGAAGGTGGGTCTCTCGCCTGCGTACGTGCCGAGCGT
>JAFEBC010000382.1 GCA_018266095.1 Deltaproteobacteria bacterium | reverse complement strand
CTGGCCAAGGGCACGTGGGAGAAGCCGCAGCTCACGCTCGCGGTGAGCGCGCAGGAGCTGGAGGCCGGGAAGATCCACGGCGTGGCGCTCGACTCCACGCTCAAGCTGGGCGGGCTGCAGGCGTTGCTCGACGCGCAGGTCGAGCTCTTCGGACACAAGTCGCTGGCGCTCACCGGCCGCGTGCCGCTCGATCTGGCCGCGCTGCTGAAGGCGCCTGCCGAGTGGAAGAAGCTCCTCGCCCAGGCGGGCACGCTCACGGTGGCCAGCAACCAGCTCACGTTCGATGAGCTCGCGCGCGCGGGCCTCGCGCCGCCGGACGCGAAGGGTCCGCTCGAGGCGGAGCTCGTGCTCTCGGGCACGCTCGCCAAGCCGCGTCTGTTGGTCGAGGCGTCGGGGCAGGGCCTCGCGGTCAGCGGCCTGCACGATCTCGGAGTCGGCCTGAAGGTCGCGCTCGATCACGAGCTGACCGTCGCGTCGTCGATGACGCTCGGTGAGGCGAAGGCGAAGCTCGACGCCACGCTCGCGCTCTCGGCCACGGAGTGCGTCGCGCTGGCGCAGAAGGGCTTCGCGCGAGAGCAGCTCGATCCGCTGCTCGAGCGCGCGTGGTCGGGCACGCTCACCCTCGACGACTTCATCATCGGCAAGATGGCCGCGATGACCACGAACGCCAAGGCGCCGGGCAGCGGACCGCTGGCGGCGCCGCTGTTCCAGGGCGCCCTCGGCGGCAAGTTGACGCTGGCGGGGACTCCGGAGGCGCCGAAGCTCGAGGGCAAGTTCGCGCTCGATCAGCTCGTGGCGGGGCAGGCCAAGATGGGGCGCGGCGATCTCTACGTGTCCGCAGACTCCCAGGGCGCGGTGCTGCATGTGGGGCTCAATCCGCCCAACCACGGTGGCGTGCTGCTCGCGCACGCGGATCTGCAGGCCGATCTCAGCGCGACCTCGCTGCTCGACGATGGCGCCGACGCGGTGCTCGACGGCACGCTCACCGGCCACGTCCAGGCGCAGCGGTTCGATCTGTCGGTGCTCTCGAACGCGACGCCCACCTTGCGCCGCGCGGCGGGCATGCTCGACGCCGACATCGAGCTCGATGGCTTGCTGGGGAGGCCGTGGGCGACGGGCGAGGCTCACCTCAAGTCGGCGGCGTTCGACCTCGCGGGCGTGGGCGCGCTCGACGACGTCGGCCTCGACGCCACCTTCTCGCCCAAGGAGATCGTCTGCGATCGCCTCTCGGGCTCGCTCGGCGGCGGGCAGTTCTCAGCGGTGCTGGTGTTGGGCCGGCGCACGGCGACGGGCGACGACGACGATCGCCTCGAGTTCACCGGCGAGCTGCACTTCGGTGACGAAGAGGCCGCGCGCGATCGGCTCGACGCACAAGGCAAGCCGCAGGTGCCCACGCCGGTCCCCATCCGCGTGGACGGCGCCGACCTCGCGAACATCGTCACCGAGATGGAGTTCTACGGCGACTACGAGCAGGGTCAGGTCGCGGCCACCGTGCAGATGCCCAAGACGCTCGTGCGCGTGCTCAGCCTGCCCGACAAGAAGCTGCCCAAGCTCAAGCCGAACCCGGACGTCCTGGTCGCGTGGCCGAACGATCAGCCCGCGCTCGCCGGCGTCGATCCCAAGGAGATGCGGCGCATCCTCGCGGCGCGCAAGAACGCCAACCTGCGCGTCGACGTGGCGCTCGACCTGCAGAACCTGCGCGTGAGCGCGCCCGACTTCGACCTGCCCGTGTCGAGCCAGATGCACGTGGCGTGGGACGCGAGCAACCCCGACAAGCCCATCGCGGACGGCTCGATCGAGGTGAGCGGCGGCACCTTCAGCGCGCTCGGCCGGCGCTTCGAGATCGACGAGGCGAAGATCACGGAGACGGGCGGCGACATCGCCGATCCCGAGCTGGAGATCCAGGCGCGCTACGAGAACCCGCAGGCGTCCGTGCTGGTGCTCATCAGCGGAACGGCCACGGCGCCGCAGATCGATCTCTCGTCGACGCCGGCGATGGATCAGGACGCGATCGCGTTCTTCCTGGCCACCGGCCGCATCCAGGGCCACGCCACGCAGCAGGGCGGCGGCGTCGATCTCACCAACGCGGCCACCAGCGTGCTCGGCGCCGCGCTCTTCGGTCAACTGCGCAAGAACCTGAACGACGTGCTGCCCATCGACGTCGTCACCGTCGAGGGCGGGCAGGGCAACAGCGGCCCGCAGGCGAGCCTGGGCAAGTACATCGGCGACCGCTTGTTCATCGGCTATCGCCAGCGCTTCGCGGCGAGCGTGAGCGAGAACCAGATCGAGGTGCGCGCGGAGTTCCTGCTCGGCCGCCAGCTCGCGTCCGAGGGCACCTACGGCGACAAGACGAAGGGCGTCTCGGTGCTCTACACCATCGAGTGGTGATCGAACGCGGGCGCGTGCGGGGCTTCAGCTCTTCTGCGCGTCGCGGTGTGCCGTCCGCGCGCGCACGCCGTGCGCCGACAAGCGCCTGGCCAGCTCCTCCACCAGCGCCACGGAGCGATGCTTTCCGCCCGTGCAGCCGATGCTCACGGTGAGGTACGTCTTCCCCTCCGCGCGCACCTGCGGCAGCACGAACGCGAGCAGCGCCTCGACGTGCTTCAAGAGCTCCTGCGCCGCCGGCTTCTCCAGCACATAGGACGACACCTGCGCCTCGAGCCCCGTGTGCTCGCGCAGCTCGGGCACGAAGTACGGATTGGGCAGGAAGCGCACGTCGAACACGAAGTCGCTCGCGGCCGGGAGCCCGTGCCGGAAGCCGAACGATTGCAGCGTCACGTTGACCGAATCGTCGCGCTCGATGGCGCCGAAGCGCGCGGTGATCGCCGCGCGCAGCTCGTGCACCGTCATGCGCGTGGTGTCGATCACCGAGTCCGCGAGCTGCCGCAGCGGCTCCAGCAGCGCGCGCTCTGCCGCGATGCCGTCGGCCACCGTCCCCTCGAGCGAGAGCGGGTGCCGCCGCCGCGTCTCGCTGAAGCGCCGCAGCAGCGCCTCGTCCGCGCAGTCGAGGAAGACGATCTCCACGCGATGCCCTGCGCGGCGCACGTCCTCGATCGTGGCCGGCGCCTGATCGAGGTAGCGCGACTCGCGCGCGTCGACCACCAGCGCGAAGCGCTCGATCTCGTCGTTCATGCCCGCCAGCTCGAACAGCTTGGGCAGGAGCAGCACCGGCAGGTTGTCGATGCAGAACCAGCCCGCGTCCTCGAGCGCCTTGATCGCGGTCGACTTCCCGCCGCCCGAGACGCCCGTCACCAGCACGATGCGATGGCCTTGCGACATGAGTCACTCGACCTCGTCGCCGATGCCGCGCGTGACGGTGGCCTCGGCGATCTGCCGCGACAGCTTCTCCTGGAACTCCTTGGCGGAGTGATGGCCCTGCAGCTTGAGCAGGTGGTTGCGCGCGGCCACCTCGACGAGCGTGGTGAGGTTGCGGCCCGGGCGCACCGGCAAGACCAGCATCGGGATCTCCGTGTCGAGCGCCGAGTACTTCCGCTCGTCCACGCCGAGCCTGTCGTACTCGGCCTTGTCGTCCCACTCGACGAGCTCCACCACCAGCTCGACCTTCTTGCGATCGCGCACGCTGGCGACGCCGAAGAGGTCCTTGATGTTGACGATGCCGAGCCCGCGCACCTCCATGTGGTGCTTGATGATCTCCGAGCCGCTCCCGTACAGCGAGCCGCCGTGCTTGCGCTTGAGGTCGACGATGTCGTCCGCGACCAGGCGGTGGCCATTGCTCACCAGATCGAGCGCCAGCTCGCTCTTGCCGATGCCGCTCTTGCCGAGGATGAGCACGCCCACGCCGATGACGTCGATGAGCACGCCGTGCACGCTCGTCGACGCGGTGAGCGCCTCCTGCAGGAAGCCCTCGATGTTGTTGATGAAGGTCGAGGAGAGGTGCGAGCTGCGCAAGAGCGGCACCTGCGCGTCCTGCGCCTCCTTGCGCAGCATGTCGTCCACCGGGAGGTTCTTGGTCACCACCAGGCACGAGATGGGCAGGCCGAAGAGGCTCTTCATGCGCGCGCGCTGATCGCTCATCGGCAGCGTGGCCAGGTACGAGATCTCGGTGTTGCCGAACACCTGCAGGCGATCCTTGTGGATGTGCTCGGTGAAGCCCGCGAGCGCGAGGCCCGGCTTCTGGATGCGCGAGCTCACGATGCGCCGCTCGATGCCCTCCTGGCCCGCGAGCAGCTCGAGGCGCAGGTCGAAGTCCTTGTCGGCGAGGAGCGAAGAGACCTTGATGGAGTCCATGCTGCCGGGAGGTTAGTACAGGGCAGGAGCCAAGTCGCGTGGACAGCCGCCGGATCGGATGTTAGTGTCAAAAGTACACCAGGAGCCTTCGATGGCGCCGTCGACCTCGCTCGCGCTGCTCACCGACCTCTATCAGCTCACCATGGCCTGCGCGGCGCACCGCGAGGGCCTGACGCGCCACGAGGGCGTGTTCCACCTCTTCTTCCGCAAGCCGCCGTTCAAGGGCGGCTACACCGTGACCGCGGGCCTGGAGACCGCGCTCGATTTCCTGCGCGACTTCCGCTTCGACGAGAGCGACCTCGCCTTCCTCGCCACGCTCACCGGCGCCGACAGCGCGCCTCTCTTCGCGCGCGACTTCCTCGACCACCTCGCGGCCATGAGGCTCACCGTCGACGTGGACGCGATGCCCGAGGGGACGCTCGCTTATCCGCACGAGCCGCTCCTGCGCATCCAGGGGCCCATCGATCAGTGCATGCTGCTCGAGACGCCCCTCCTCAACCTGATCAACTTCCAGACGCTCATCGCCACCAAGTCGGCGCGCATCGCGCAGGCGGCGAAAGGTGAGCCCGTGCTCGAGTTCGGGCTGCGCCGGGCGCAAGGGATCGACGGCGCGCTCGCGGCCTCACGCGCGGCGTACATCGGCGGCGCCGCGGCCACCTCCAACGTGCTCGCGGGGAAGCGCTTCGGCATCCCCGTGCGCGGCACGCACGCGCACTCGTGGGTCATGCTCTTCGACGACGAGCGTGAGGCCTTCGCCGCCTACGCGCGCGCGCTGCCGAACAACGTCGTGTTCCTCGTCGACACCTACGACACGCTCGAGGGCGTGCGGCACGCGATCGAGGCCGGCCGCACGCTGCGCGCGCAGGGCCGCGAGCTGCTCGGCATCCGGCTCGACTCCGGCGATCTCGCGTGGCTCTCGATCGAGGCGCGCAAGCTGCTGGACGCCGCGGGGTTCCAGAAGACGGTCATCCTCGCCAGCAACGATCTCGACGAGGAGACCATCGAGAGCTTGAAGAACCAGGGCGCCGCGATCGCCACCTGGGGCGTGGGCACGCGGCTCGTCACCGGCCACACCGAGCCCGCGCTCGGCGGCGTCTATAAATTATCGGCGGTGCGCAGGCCGGGCGGCGCGTGGGAGCACCGCATCAAGCTCTCCGAGCAGCTCGGCAAGGTGTCCACGCCGGGCATCCTGCAAGTGCGCCGCTTCTTCGACGCGCAGGGCCAGCTCGCGGGCGACGCGATCTTCGAGGTGGACACGCCCGAGGTCGGCAGCATCGTCGATCCCGCGGACGCCACGCGCGTGAAGCACTTCGGCGCCACGCAGGCGCACGAGGATCTGCTGGTGCCCGTGCTGCGCCAAGGTGAGCGCGTGTACACGCCGCCGCCGCTCGCCGAGGTCCGCGCGCGCACGCAGTCACAGCTCGCCAGGCTCGACGCCTCACGCAAGCGCATCCTCAACCCGCACGGCTATCCTGTGGGCCTCACGCCCTCGCTGCACGCACTCAAGACGCGCCTCGTCGCAGAGCACCGCGCCCGCGCGAAAGGCACGACATGAGCTCCCTCGTCTTCAGCACGCGCGCGTACTCCCAGATGGCCAGCGAGATCGGCTGGCTCTGCGCCGGCGAGCGCGGCGTGATCGAGACGCGCGACTTCCCCGACGGCGAGCGCGGCCTGCGCATCGTCACGCTGGTCGGCAGCCGCGACGTCATCCTCGTCGGCGGCACCGGCTCCGACAGCGACACGCTCGAGCTCTACGACCTCGCCTGCGGCCTCGTGGACAAGGGCGTGCGCTCGCTCACCATCGTCATCCCCTACTTCGGCCACTCCACGCAGGAGCGCTCGGTGAAGCAGGGCGAGGTGGTCACCGCCAAGACGCGCTCGCGCTTGCTCTCCGCGATCCCCGTGCCCGGCAGCGGCCTGCGCTTGTTCCTGCTCGATCTGCACGCAGACGGCCTGCCGTACTACTTCGAGGGCTCGGTGCGCGCGGTGCATGTGCGCGCCATCCCGGTGATCACCGACGCGATCCGCAGGCTCACCGATGGAAAGCCGTTCGTGCTCGCGTGCACCGACGCCGGCCGCGCCAAGTGGGTCGAGCGGCTCGCGAACGAGATGCGCACGGGTGCGTCGTTCGTGCTCAAGCGGCGCGAAGACGACGGCAGCACGGTGGTGACCGCAGTCAGCGCGCAGGTCGAAGGCCGGCACGTGGTGATCTACGACGACATGATCCGCACCGGCGGCTCGCTCATCGGCGCCGCGCAGGCCTACAAGCAAGCGGGCGCCACGCGCATCTCCGCGGTCGCCACGCACGGCATCTTCCCCAACGATGGTCTCGAGAAGATCCGCGCCAGCGGCCTCTTCGATCGCGTGGTGTGCACCGACAGCCACCCGCGCGCGCTGCAACTGCGCGGCGACTTCCTGCAGGTCGAGCCCGTCGCGCGCTTGTTCGCCGATTTCCTGAGGGCCGCGCCATGAAGCTCGTGAAGGTCGCCGCAGCCGTGCTCAACCAGACGCCCCTCGACTGGGACGGCAACCTGCGCCGCATGCGCGAGGCGATCGCGCGCGCCCGTGAGCAGAACGTGGGCCTGTTGTGCCTGCCCGAGCTCTGCGTCACCGGCTATGGCTGCGAGGACGCCTTCCGCTCCCGCGGCGTGCCAGAGCAGGCGATGGCGCAGCTCATGGCCATCCTGCCCGACACGCGCGGCATGATCGTGTCGCTCGGCCTGCCCGTCGCGCACCACAACGCGCTCTTCAACTGCGCCGCGCTCTGCGCCGACGGCAAGCTGCTCGGCCTCACCGCCAAGCAGCACCTCGCGGGCGACGGCGTGCACTACGAGCCGCGCTGGTTCAAGCCCTGGCCCGACGACGTGCGCGCGCTGGTGGACACGCCCGCGGGCACGGTCCCCATCGGCGATCTCTTCTACGACTGCGGCGGCGTGAAGGTCGGCTTCGAGATCTGCGAGGACGCGTGGGTCGCGCGCAGGCCCGGCGCATCATTGAGCCTGCAGGGCGTCGACATCATCTTGAACCCCAGCGCGAGCCACTTCGCCTTCGCCAAGCACGCGGTGCGCCAGCGCTTCGTCCTCGAGGGCTCGCGCGCGTTCGGCGTCACCTACGTCTACGCCAACCTGCTCGGCAACGAAGCCGGCCGCGTCATCTACGACGGCGACGCCTTCCTCGCCACCAACGGCCGCCTCGTCGCGCAGGGCCCGCGCTTCTCCTTCGCCGAGCTCCAGATCACCAGCGCGGTGATCGACCTCGACGCCACGCGCACCACTCAGCTCCGCACCGCGAGCTTCACGCCCGAGGCCTTCGAGAGCGACTCACGCATCGTCACGAGCTTCGCGCCGCCCGCGTGCTCGCTCGCGCCGGAGCAGTTCGCCGAGGAGCCATGGTCGCTCGGTCCGCGCGCGAAGGAAGAAGAGCTCGCGCGCGCCGAGTCGATCGCGTTGTTCGACTACCTGCGCAAGAGCCGCTCGATGGGCTTCGTGCTCTCGCTCTCGGGCGGCGCGGATTCGTCTGCCACCGCGTCGCTCGTGCGTCTGATGGTGGAGCTCGGCACGCGCGAGCTCGGCCTCGCGGGCTTCGCGGCGCGCCTCCCGCACATGCCCGCGCTGGCGCTGTGCAAGAGCACGCGGGAGCTGATGAGCCACCTCTTGCTCTGCGTGTACCAGCGGACCAAGAACAGCTCGCAGGCCACGCTGGATTCTGCGCGCGCGGTGGCAGAGGGAGTCGGCGCAGGCTTCCAGGTCTTCGACGTCGACGCGCTGGTGGCGGACTACACGGCGATGGTGGAGAAGGCGCTCGGCCGGCCGCTCTCGTGGACGAGCGACGACGCCGCGCTGCAGAACATCCAGGCCCGCGTGCGCTCGCCGGGAGTGTGGATGCTGGCCAACGTGCGCAACGCGCTCCTGCTCTCGACCAGCAACCGCTCGGAAGCAGCCGTGGGCTACGCGACCATGGACGGCGACACCTCGGGCGGCCTCGCGCCCATCGCCGGCATCGACAAGAACTTCCTGCGCCGCTTCCTTCGTTGGCTCGAGTCGGAGGGGCCGCACGGAGTCGGCGCGATGCCGTACCTCGCCGCGGTGAACGCGCAGGCGCCCGGCCCCGAGCTGCGCCCGCTCGATCAGAAGCAGACCGGCGAGGGCGACCTCATGCCCTACGATCTCCTCGACGCAGTGGAGCGCGCCGCCATCCGCGACAAGCTCCTGCCGCTCGAGGTGTTCGCGCGCATGCGTGCGCACTTCCCGCAGCATGACGCGCGCGCGCTGGCCACCTGGATCGACCGCTTCTTCAAGCTCTGGTGCCGCAACCAATGGAAGCGCGAACGCTACGCGCCGAGCTTCCACCTCGACGACGAGAACCTCGATCCCAAGACGTGGTGCCGCTTCCCCATCCTCTCGTCCGGATTCGCGCGCGAGCTGGCCGCGATGTGGGCGCATCCCGAGCTGAAGTGACTCCAGAAAGGCGATCTCGATGAGCACGTCCTACGCATTTCCGCGCGCGGCCCTCACGGTCGACTGCGTCGTGTTCGGCATCGATGCGGAAGGCCTGCAAGTGCTGCTGGTGCAGCGCGAGCTGCCGCCGTTCCGTGGACGCTGGGCGTTGCCGGGCGGATTCGTGCGCATCGACGAGACGCTCGAGGAGGCCGCGCGCCGCGAGCTGGAGGAGGAGACGGGCCTGGAGAAGGTCTTCCTCGAGCAGCTCTACACCTTCGGCGCCTTGAACCGCGATCCGCGCGAGCGCGTCGTCACCGTGGCCTGGTACGCGCTGGTGAAGCTCTCGGATCACCGCGTGCGCGCTGCCACGGACGCGCGCGCGACCGCCTGGTTCCGCCTCGCCGACAAGCCCGAGCTCGCCTTCGATCACGACGAGATCATGCGCGTGGCGCTCGAGCGGCTGAAGGGCAAGGTCCGCTATCGCCCCATCGGCTTCGAGCTGTTGCCGCCGCGCTTCACGCTGCCGCAGCTCCAGCACATGTACGAGGTGATCCTCGGCCACCCGATCGACAAGCGGAACTTCCGCAAGAAGATCCTCTCCATGGATCTGCTCGAGGACTCAGGCGAGCTGGAGCAGAACGTGGCCCACCGCGCCGCGCGCCTGTACCGCTTCGACAAGCGCAAGTATCTGCAGCTCGAGAAGGCCGGCTTCAACTTCGAGCTCTGAGGTCACGCCATGAAGCTCGCGCCCGAGCTGCCGCTGCCCGAATCCTTCGACGCCGCGCTCGCCCGCGATGCGCGCTGGAGTCCGGATCAGCAGCTCGTCTTCGAGTCGGCCCGCGAGCTCGCGCGCGCCCACGCGATCGCCCCCGCCCACACCGACGCGTTCAAGGTCCACCTGCTGCTCATCGACGTGCAGAAGGACTTCTGCTTCCCCTCCGGCTCGCTCTACGTCGGCGGCCGCAGCGGCACTGGGGCGATGGACGACAACGCGCGCCTCGCGCAGTTCATGCACAAGAACCTCGCGCGCATCACCGAGACGACGTGCACGCTCGACACGCACCTGCCGTTCCAGATCTTCTTCCCTTCGTTCTGGGAGGACCAGAACGGCCGCGCTCCCGGGCCCCACCGCGCCATCACCACCGACGATCTCCGCAGTGGCCGCATCCGCGTGAACCCCGAGGTTGCGTCCTTCGTGCGCGGCGGCGATCACGCCTGGCTCGCGAAGCAGGTCCTGCATTACTGCGACGCGCTCGAGCGCGCGGGAAGGTACACGCTCTGGCTCTGGCCACCGCACTGTCTCCTCGGCAGCGACGGCCACGCGCTCGCGGGAATCGTCCACGAAGCGCGCCTGATGCACGCCTTCGCGCGGCAGATGCAGGCTTGGGTCGAACCGAAGGGCTCGCACCCGCTCACCGAGAACTACTCGGTCTTCAGCCCCGAGGTGCTCACCGAGCACGACGGCGGCGCGCTGGCAACGTGCAACGACGCCCTCGTCGAACGCCTGCTGCGCGCTGATGCCATCCTCGTCGCCGGCCAGGCCGCGAGCCACTGCGTGAAGAGCTCGGTCGACGATCTGCTCGAGGCCATCCAACGCCGTGATCCGAGGCTCGCCCGCAAGGTGTACCTGCTCACCGACTGCATGTCCGCGGTGACGGTGCCGGACGGGAAGGGTGGCTTCCTCGCCGACTTCACCGCGCAGGCCGAAGCGGCGCTGCAGCGCTTCGCCGACGCAGGGATGCACCTGGTGCGCTCCACCGAGCCGATGGAAGCGTGGCTGGGTTGACATAGTGTTCGTGGGACACTAAGCTTGGTGTATGAACGCATCCAAGCAGAAGGCCCTGACCATCTCCGCCGCTCGTTTGGGCCTGCAGCTCGCCGTCGCCTCCGTCCCCGGCCGCGATCACCAGCTCGCCGGCCGGCCCAACCAAGACGCCTGGGGCCTCGCCGTCTCCGCGCGGCACCTGGCCGCGGTGGTCTCCGATGGCTGCGGGTCGGCCCCGCACAGCGAGCTCGGCGCGCGCCTGGCGGCGCAGTGGACGGCGGAGGCGATCGTGCACGAGCTCGAGTGCGCGGGTCCTCTCGAGCCACAGCCACCCGACGCGATCCGGGGTCCGCCTTCGCTCCCCGTGGAGGCCTTCGAGCGCGCGCGCTTGGCCGTCCTGGACAAGCTCGCCGGCCTCCACGCGCTGCTCTCGTCGGCGCCGGTCCAGGAGGGACGAGACGGCGCTGCGCGCGAGGCCGTCCACGATCACCTGCTCTTCACGCTCGTCGGCGTGGCCGTCGGTCCCCACTCGCTGCGCACGTTCTCCATCGGCGACGGCGTCATCGTCACCGACGGCCACGTGCGCGAGCTCGGTCCCTTCGAGGGCAACCGCCCGCCGTACCTCGGCTACGCGCTCCTGCCTGACGCCGCGCACGGCCTCACGCAAGCGCAGCTCCGCTGGCAGCTCGATCCGCAGCGCGCTCGCGCGGACTTCACGAGCCTCTCGCTCGCCACAGACGGCGCGCTGGCCCGCAGGGCCGATGCACCCGAGCCCGTGCTGCGCCTCGCTCCTCTCTTCATGGAGCTCCACCGCGGTGAGCACTTCCGCAACCCCGACGCGCTCCGCCGCGCGCTCTGGCTCGAGGCGCGCGACACCCAGAGGAGCCCGGGGCGTCTCCCCGACGACACCACCATCCTCTCGCTGCGCGCGGTCACCGCGGCGCCACACACCCTCTCTGCGTGAGCGAACATGGACACCTGGCTGCAGAACCGCAAGCTCTCCCTGCGCCGCCTCCCCCTCATCGGGAAGGGCGGCGAGGCCGAGGTGTACGATCTCGGCGACGGCACGGCGCTCAAGCTGTTCAAGCAGCCCTCGCACGCGGACTTCGCGGCCTTCCCCGAGCAGCTCCAGGCCGCGCAGGAACGCCTCGCGCAGCACCAGCGCAAGCTGCCCGCGTTTCCACCCGGGCTGCCGGAGGAGGTGATGGCGCCGCTCGCGCTCGCACGCAGCGGGCGCACGAGCGGAGAGATCGTCGGCTACTCGATGCCGCTGGTGAGCGACGCCGAACCGCTGCTGCGCTGGAGCGAGCCCGTCTTCCGGCGCAGCGGCGCGACCTCGCAGCAAGCGGCCGCGCTCTTCGTCGAGCTGCGCCGCCTCGTGTCCTCGCTGCACTCGCGTGGCGTGGTCATCGGCGACTTCAACGACCTGAACGTGCTCGTGCGCAAGTCGGCGTCCGGCGCTCCAGCGCCCGTGCTCATCGACACCGACAGCTTCCAGTTCGGCGGCTTCAACTGCGCCGTGTTCACCGAGCGCTTCGTCGATCCGCGTCTCTGCGATCCTCGCTCGCCCTCGCCGGTCCTCACGCGCCCCTACGACGTGAGCGCAGACTGGTTCGCCTTCGCCGCCCTGCTCACGCAGAGCCTGCTCCTGCTCGGCCCGTGGTCCGGCATCCACCGCCCCCGCGATCCCAAGCTCGTCATCCAGGGGCCGCGCCGCGCGCAGCAGCGGCACTCGATCTTCCGCGGCGACGTGCAGCTCCCCAAGGTGGCGCGCCCGCTCGATTCGCTCCCGGATGATCTCCTCCACGAGCTGACCTCGATCTTCGACCGCGATGAGCGGCGCCCGATGCCGGAGCCGATGCTGGCCACGCTTCGCTTCAGCACGTGCGCGAGCTGCGGCCTCGAGTTCGCGCGCAACGCCTGTCCGATCTGCCGCCCACACGCCGCGGCCCCCGCGCGCCGCGTGGCGCAGAGCCGAGGGCGCCTGCTCGTCACCACGCTGCACGACTCCGCCGGGACGCTGTTGCGCTGCGCCACCGACGGCTCGACGCCTCGCTGGCTCGAGCACCGCGACGGCGCGTTCTCGCGCGAGCACGGCCCCATCGCGAACGGTCTCCTCGACCCACGCACGCTGCACGTGCTGAGCGGCGACTCCACGGCCTTCGCCCTCGGCGCGCGGGTCACGCTCGTCTCGCCGCGCGCCGCGCCGCGCACCTTCTCATGCGACCTCGTCGACGGCCGCCCTGCGCTCGCCGCCAACTCCTCGCACCTCGTGTGGAGCGATCAGGGGCGACTGCTCTCCCTCGACACCAGCGCCGCGGCCCTCCGCTCCGCGCTCACCGAACCCTCGCTCGTCGGCGAGATCCTCCCGCGCGAGACCCGCATCGCGCTCGGAGACCGCTTCGGACTCGCCCTCACGCGCCTCGGCTCCTCCACGTTGGTCTCCGCCTTCGTGCCCGGCCGCAGGGGCCTCGAGGAGCACACGCTCCCGCCCCTCCCGGGCCACGTGCTCTCCGTGCGCCAGGCCTTCTCGCCCACGCGCGCGCTCGTCGCCATCGCCCTCCGTGATCAAGGCCACACGCGTCACCACCTCATCAGCTTCGATCAGCACGCGCAGGTCCTGGCACGCAGCGAAGCCGACGAAGGCGACGGGTCCTGGCTCGGCGAATTGCCCGCCCTCTGCATCGCCGGCGAGCTGCTCTTCGCAGGCACCGAGGATGGCCTCGTCCGTCTCGACGATCGCGCGGGGACGCTCGCCGGCGCCCGCGGGTTCGCCGAGACCGAGGGCCTCGTCGACCCCTCCAGCGAGCTCTGGCCGCACGCGGGCGGCCTCCTCGTCCACACCGGCAACTCCCTGAGACACCTGCGCTTCTCTTGAGCGGCCGCGGCGCCACACCCGCCGCCAGGGCACACGCCAGGCGGGTCTGCTTGACAAAGTGTACAAACAACACTAAGCTAAGTGTATCAACAACGTTCATCCACGGAGGATGTCATGGCCAGCCCGCTCCCGCTCCCCGCCTTCTACGATCCCAAGAACGCCGCCCGCTGGGATCACCGCGCAGACGCACAGCGCCTCTTCGACGCAGCCACCGACTGGCGGCGCGCGCATCAGCTCAAGCCCTCGGCCACCGACGAGGTGAACCTCCACCTGCTCCTCATCGACGTGCAGAAGGACTTCTGCCTCCCCGAGGGCTCGCTCTACGTCGCCGGCCGCACGGGGAAGGGCGCCATCGACGACACGCGCCGCATCGCCGAGTTCATCCACCGGAACCTCGGCAAGCTGACCAACATCACCACCACGCTCGACACGCACTTCGCGTACCAGATCTTCTTCCCCTCGTTCTGGATCGACCGGGCCGGCGCGCCCCTCACGCCGTTCCGGGAGATCACCAGCGCCCAGATCGAGGGCGGCGAGGTGCGCCCGAACCCGGCGGTCGCCCGCTGGCTGTGCAACGGCAACTACGCCTGGCTCCTGCAGCAGGTGCGCCACTACACGAAGGCGCTCGAGCAGGCCGGCAAGTACACGCTCTACCTCTGGCCGCCGCACTGTCTGCTCGGCGGCGACGGCCACGCGCTCATGGGCCTCATCCAGGAGGCGCGGCTCTTCCACGCCTTCACCCGCGGCAGCCAGAGCTGGGCGGAGGTCAAGGGCGGCAATCCGCTCACCGAGAACTACTCGGTCCTGCGCCCCGAGGTCCTGACCCGCTTCGACGGTGCGCCGCTCGCCCAGCGCAACACGCACTTCCTGCAGACGCTGCTCGAGGCCGACGCTGTGGTGATCGCGGGCCAGGCCGCCAGCCACTGCGTCAAGAGCAGCATCGAGGACCTCCTCCAGGAGATCGTCACCGCGGATCCGAAGCTGGCGCGCAAGGTCTACGTGATGACCGACTGCATGTCGGCCGTGACGGTGCCGGACGGGAAGGGCGGGCTCGCCGCCGACTTCACGCCGCAGGCCGAGGCCGCGCTCCAGCAGTTCGCCGCCGCCGGGATGCACCTGGTGAGGAGCACGGACCCGCTCGATGCGTGGCCCGACCTGCGCCTGCGCTGAAGAGAACGAGCGACCAAGACGTGAACAGAAGTGCACAGTTGTGAATCCACAGGAGAATCCAATGGCCAGCACTCCCGCACCGAACGTGCAGCAGCTCCTCCAGACCGCCGCCGACGACGGCGCGCTCTCGCCGCAGACGTTCACGGCGCTCTCGATCCCCGACCTCGGCGCGCAGATCCAGGCGGGCCTGGGCGTGTGTCCCGATGACGTGCCGTCGAGCGAGGTCCTGCTGGTGACGATGATGCCGGACGATTCGGGCTCGATGGCGCCCAGCGCGCAGCTCGTGCGCGACGGCCACAACGGGGTCCTGGACGCGCTGCTCGCCAGCAAGCAGCGGGACTCAATCCTCGCGCACACGCGGTACCTGAACGGACGGGTGCTGTTCCCGTATCGCGGACTCGACCAGGCCTTGCGCCTCGACGCGCGCAACTACACGCCGGACCAGGGGACGCCGCTCTACGATCAGACGATGATCGTCCTCGGCACCGTGCTGGCCAAGGCGCAGGAGTTCCAGAGCGCGGGTGTGCAGGTGCGGACCGTGACGCTCTTGCTCACCGACGGCGCGGACCTCCACTCGACGCGGTTCAAGGCGCGCGACGTGGCGGCGCTGGTGAACGACCTGCGACGCCTGGAGAACCACGTGGTGGCGGCGATGGGCCTCTACGACGGCGGCACCGACTTCCGCGCCGTGTTCCGCGACATGGGGATCGAGGACCGCTGGATCCTCACGCCAGGCGCCACCGCCAAGGAGGTGCGGCAGGCGTTCGCGGTGTTCTCGCAGAGCGCGGTGCGTCTGAGCCAAGGCGCAGCGGGCTTCGCGCGCGCTTCGGTCGGAGGGTTCGGCGCGCCTTGACGCTCGCTTCCCGCACCCGAGTCGGGGCACGATGCCCGCATGGACACCACCGGCGTCGTGCGCATCGAAGCGTTGACCGGGAAGCCCGAGTTCCTCTCGCTGTCGGCGTGGAGCCTCGAGGGTGTGCGCTGGGAGATCGCGGGGCGCCAGCGGCTCGACTCTCGCGCGATCGTGCCGTGGTTCGTGCACAACGGCGAGGCGCACGTGGGACTCCTGCACCGCGAGCGCCCGTCGCGGTCGCTGCGCGGCGCCAACCTCTGGGGCATGGAGGCGATCGGCCTCGACTTTCGCGGCGTCGACGAGGCCGGCGACATCCTGCGAGGCAACGACGAGCTGCTCCGCGCGCGCACCGGCCTCGCGCCCGACGACGACGCGCTGCAGATCCCGCTGCCGTCCATCGCGCGATCGATCGGCTACCTGAGCGAGCTGGCGCTGCCGCTGCTCCTGCCGGTGAAGGCGCCTGGCGCGCGCGAGCTCGCCTTGCAGCTCGAGGATGGGCGGCCGATGAGGCTCGAGTTCCTCCCCGTGCGCGAGGCGCTCGCCCGCTTTGATGACCCCAACGCGCCGCCCTGCGCGGAGGACCTGCGTCTGCTCGTGCGCGCGCTGCGCGGCGTCGACCGGCCCACCTCGAAGGGGCCCGAGCGAGATCCCTCGGTGGCCACCGCGCAGCGCTGGTGGGCGGAGAAGGAGAAGCCGTTCCGCCTCGCCGCAGATCGCGTGCTCGAGCGCGAGGAGTCGAGGCTGGTGCGGGCGCAGGATCTGCGTCCGTCGTGGGAGTCCCCCCGAGGCACGCGTGAGGCGAACATCGGCGCCGACGCGTTGCGGTTCTTGCGCGCGCACCGCTTGCAGCACCGCGGCCAGTGGCACGAGATCGTCGCCCCGTCGAGCGCCGTGGCCCTGACGTTGCTGCCGTATCTCAAGTCCTCGGAGGGCAACTGGTTCCTCCTCTGGAACGAGCTGCGCCCCGCGGCCCTCGAGCGCCAGGCGCGCGCGCCCATCTTCGATCTGCCCGTGTCCGCTCGGCACGTGAACGCGACCGGCGTGTTCCTCGAGGAGGCGCTCGCGGCGCGCGTGCGTGCCTACGGTCTCGAGGAGTCCGACGCTCTCGAGGCCAAGGTGCCGTCGATCCTGTCGCGCGTGCTCGGCGGTCCCGTGCAGGTGCGCAAGGTCACGTGGCTCGGCCGCGCGGTGGAGCCGGCGCCCGCGTTGTCGAGCGAGCTGAAGCTGTCGATCGCCGTCGAGCTCGACGCGTCGTCGCTCCCTGCGCTGCCTGCGGACGCGCTGCTCATCGAGGCGCGCGAGCTGGCGCACGCGGTGGCCGAAGGTCACGTGCGCGATCCCGTGGTGGCGCACGCGCTGCTGCGGCTCGGGGCCGATCTCACCGCCCGCGGGGGAGACGCGGCGGATCCCTTCACGACGATCCGGCGTGGTGCGCCCGCGGCGCGGCGCGAGTTCCTCGCCGCGATGACGAGCGGCTCCGAGGTGCAGAAGCGCCTGCGCTCCTACTCGTCCATCGAGGGCGAGCAGCTCCAGTCCGAGACCTACGCGCGCCTGATGACGCTCCTGCAGCACGAGCACGGGCTGCGCATCGCATACCCGAAGACCGAAAAGGATCGCGGCTTCTTCAAGGCGGCCTTCCGCGTGTTCATGGCCGCCGAACGCGGCGACGAGGATCGCGCGCTGCAAGGACTGCATTGGTCGCACGACGCGTTCCACTTCGCGCTGGGGAACTTCATCGTCCCGCCGCCGCCGGACTTCACCGAGTGGTACGTGAGCGGCGCGCCCGCACCCGCCGAACAGCCGCCCGAAGGGCCCGCGTGGGATCGCTATTCACGCGCCCTCAAGGCCGCGGAGAACGAGGCCACGTTCTTCAGCTTCTGGACGCTCTACGCCGAGCACCTCCCCCTCGCGCGGCACGTCGGCAAGCTCACCTACTGGGAGGCGCTGCGCGACCTCGGCATCACCGATCGCGCGGCGGCGCGCGATCTCTACGACGCGATCGTGGATCGCGCGGAGCTCCCGGCGCCGATCGCGAGGCACCCCGTCTACCTCGCGCGCGAGGACATCCGCGGCCTCTTTCAGTACATGCTCGGGTTCCGCGCCTATCACTTCAAGGACATCGCCATCGCGTGGCGGTTCGCCACCCGGGACCCCTACCGCGGCTACCTCGCGCGCTTCGGGATCTACGAGAGCGACGAGACGTCCTACGTGGCGCACGTGAAGACCTTCTGCGAGCGGCTCGCCAAGATGCAGCGCGGGCTCAATCCGCTCCTGTGCGCCATCTCCGAGGTGAAGCTCGACGTCGCCCTGCGCGTCTGGGACGTCACCAAGGCGCTGCGGCTCCTGCGCGCCGCCACGCTCGCTGGACAGACCCCGGAGGCGCAGCGCGATCGGCGCGCCCGGATCCTGCAGGAGGCCGAGCCCTTCCTCACGCGCCTGCAGTCCGTCCGCGACGCTCTCGCGGCCCTGCGCCACGGCGTGGCTGACGCCGAGCTCTCCGCGTTGAGCGAGGCCACCTACGCCGAGTGCAAGCGCCACCACGCCGCCGTCGAGGAGCTGCGCGCCGATCTGTGGGACTGGGTCGCGGCGCAGGGATTGTTGACAGAGTCAACCATTCACGACGAGCGCGCCCGCGAGCTCCCGCGCTAGCGCTACGACCGCCGCGCCTGACGTTCAGTCGATCTCGAGCGCCGAGAGGTGATCGGCGATGTGCATCGCCTGGATGCGATCGCCCTGGTCCTTCGTCAGCCTGCCGTACACGAAGTGCTCGGCGAGCGTGCCCTTGTGGGCTTGGAAGTCGGCGATCGACCTCAGGAGGCGGTCGACAGCCTTCGCCGGATCGCTGTCCTTGAGCCCGTCGAGGTCGCCCGGGATCGCCGCGAGGTGATCGTGCCGCATCCTGCCGCGCGCGAGGAAGATGCGCAGCACCAACGGCCCCACGGTGCGCCGCACGAGCACCGGCTTCATCACCGGGAAACCCGTGCGTGAGCAGTCGAGGCTGAGGGCGCAGTGGTTGAGCACGCGAGCGAGCGGCCACTCGCCGCCCTTGAGCCGCGCATTCGGGGCCCCGCGCAGGCGCGCGACCGCCTCGGCCGCCTCCGCGAGAGAGCTGAGCTTGAGGTGCATGCGCGAACTCCTTGAGCCGAGTCTAACAAACTGTGAACGTCGTTCACGTCACGGGCGCGAATCGTGAACCCTGTTCACTTTTCATCGTCCGGGACGGCCTGCGTGCGCACCGGATTCAACAGTTGCACCGAGCGGGTCGGGAACGCGAAGGAGGAACCCTCGCGCTCGACGGTCTCCAGGATCTGGAAGAGGAGCTCCTGCTTGAGCTTGGCGAACTCCGCGCTGTCCTTGGCCTGGATCCAGGCGCTGACCTCGATGTCGAGAGAGGAGGGACCGAACTGCAGGAGCACGACCTGCACCTCGGGCCACACCTTCGGGCTCTGGCGCAACAGCAGCTCGATGGCGGAGATCACGGCGCGGAGCTGGCTCGCCTTGGTGGCGTACGTCAGGCCGAGGACCGCGTAGAAGCGGAATCGATCGCGCGCGGCCAGCGATTCGATCTTGAGCTCGGCGAGCTTGCCGTTGGGGATGGTGATGATGGTGCGATCCGCGGTGCGGATCCGCGTCGAGCGCAGACCGATCACCTCGACGGTGCCGATCGAATCCTCCACGCGCACCACGTCGCCGGCGCGGAACGGCTGGTCGATGCCGATCGAGAGCGCGCCGAAGAGGTTCTCCACCGTCTTCTGCGCGCCGAACGCCAGCGCGAGGCCGCCGATCCCGAGGCCCGCGACGATGCTGGAGACGGAGTAGCCCAGCTCCGACAAGAGCGAGATCAGGCCGACGAAGACGACGAGCAGCTTGGTCAGCGTGGAGCCGAGCGGGATGAGCGCGCGCGACGCGGGAGAGGCCTTGGCCCAGTCGGACTCGTGCAGGTAGCCCGTGAGCTCGCTGACGGCGCGCATGACGAGCCAGAGCACCGCGGTCACGAACGCGAGGTGCTCGAGGTGGGCCACGCTCAGGTGCGCGGCCTCCAGGAGCCCGATGAGCGGCAGGAAGAGCGAGAAGAGGCCGACCGCCCAGAACATCGTCAACGGCCCGAAGATGTTCTCGACGATGCGATCGTCCCACGGCGGCGCGGTGCGGCGCGCGAGGCGGAGCAGGCCGGCCTGCGTGAGGCGCGCGAGGACGAGCGCGGCCACGAACGCGCCCACGAGCAGGAGGCAGAGCGCCAGCCACTGCCAATAGAGGACGCCCGCCGGGCCCATGCGCAGGAGCGGCGCCGGCAAGATGTCGATGAGCCAACGGTTGCGCAGGGTCGAGTACCAGGGATCGATCTGCTCGACCGTCTCCCTGTCGAAGCGCCACCAGCCGAGGTCGCCGCTCCTCTCATGCACGAGCCGCACCGTCAGCGTCGCCCCCGAAGGCCCCGGCACGCGCGCGACCAGCTCCTCATCGTGGGGCAGCCCATCGCCCGTGTCGCCGTCGGGGTGGCCGGAGAGCTTGGCGAGGTCGATGGCCGCGTAGCGATCGAGGACGGCCTTCAACCTGCGCGCGAGCTCAGGACCGCGCTCGAGCTGCTCCTCGGGCACGTCGAGGAAGCGGGCCGCGTCGACGAAGTTGCCGGCGAGACAGAAGCGCAGCCACTCCTTCAGGGTGGAGCGCGGCGAGCCCGGCAGCCCCGGCTCGTCCCTCGGCGGCGGTGCGCTCTCCTCGGTGCCACCGTCCCGGAGCTCGGCGTTCTTGAGCACCTGGCTCAAGGAGGGCGGCGGCCGCGCCTGGACTCCCGCGGCCACCAGCAGCGACACGATGCCCGCGGCGATGACCGCGCGCAGCAGGCTCGGAGTCAGCTTGGATCTCGGTGCGTCCACGCGCGCTTCCTCTCGGCGAATCCGGCGCCGAGAGAGTACAGGCGGGTCGCCCGGCGGCAAACCGTGAACAGGGTTCACAGTTTGCGTTCGAACTGTGAACCCTGTTCACAAACCGGGTCAGGCGCGGGTGTACTGGTCGCCGCGCACCAGGCGTCCTGGCAGGGCGCCCGTGTGCTCGTCCCTCTCCAGCACGATGCCGCCGCTGCAGATCGTCGCCTCCTAGCCGCGGGCGCGCTGCCTCAGCCGGCGGCCTCCCGCAGGCAGGTCCTGGATCATCTGCGCCGGGG
>JAFEBC010000381.1 GCA_018266095.1 Deltaproteobacteria bacterium | reverse complement strand
CGACGCGGGGCCTTCGCCGTCTCGATCGCGCGCGGTGCGTTGAGCGAATCCTTGGGCACCTCCGACGTCCCGCGCTGCCATCTGCTCGAAGGCTTCTTTCGCGCCTTCTTTGCCCACCTCGCCGAGCGGCTCCTCCTGGTGCGCGAGGTCGCCTGCGTCGCACAGGGCGCGCCGCTGGACTGCTTCGTGGTCACCGGCGTGTCGCGCAAGCAGGACCTCGAGCGGGCCGTCGAGCTGGCGAAGGGCGATGTCCGAGCGGTCTTGCGCGCGCTGACCGAAGGGCCGATCGACCCCGGTGGCCAGGCGCCCTCCGAGTTCCTCGCGCAGCTCTGAGCGTTCTCCAGAGCGGGATCGCAGCGTCTGTCCGCTTCTAGAGGGTGCGCAGGTACGCGATGAGCGCGCGCTTGTCGTCGTCACTGAGGCCGTCGCACGTCATCGCGTGGCCCGCGCTCGTCTCCGCGTAGGTCGTGGTCGGGTCCCGCAGCGCGAGGCAGAAGAGCTCCTCGAGCGAGCGCACGCTGCCGTTGTGCAAGAGGCCGGTCATGTGCACAAGGCCCGCCAGCCGGGGCGCCTTCACGCCGCCCGTGACCACGTATTGCCCCGCGCCGCCGAGGCCGCAGCAGGGCGTGCCGCCGGGGATCTGGTCGGGGTTGAAGATGTAGCGGTACGCCGAGTCGGTGCCGACCTCGCTGAACTCGAACACGCGCACGCCCTCGCCGGACGGGCCGCTGTGGCAGCCGAGGCACCTCTGCGTGAACAGGCGCGCGCCTGCGTGGATCTGCGGCGTCTCGGTGGTGTCCGCGAGCGGCGGCGGCCGCAGCGTGCGCAGGTATTCGTCGAGCGGCTGAAGGCGGCTGTCGGGCCACAGCGCCGGATCGGCCTTGCCGATGGCCACGAAGCCCTCGAGGAACGTCATCGCGTTCTCGACGCCGCCCGTCCACGAGAGCAGCTCGTGCGGCATCCCGTGCGCCGCGCGCTGCGTGGCGTCGGGGATCTGCCAGAGCGCGAGGATGCGCGAGACGGTCCACACGTTGTCCTCGATGAGCGGCTTGGTGAGGAAGTCCATCGTGCCGGGCCGCAGGGCCCAGAAGCGCGATTGCTCCTCGGCGTTGAGCTGCGTGTTGCCCGTGGCGCCGCTGGTGGCGAGCCCGATGCCGACGCTCGCGACGTCGGCCAGGTAGAGCGGGTTCTGCTTGGCCTGCGCCACCGGGCCCGCGAGCGCAGCGCGGACCTCCGGCGCGACTTGAGCTGAGTTCGCGTCGATCGACATCACCAGCGGCGCGCCCATCGACGCGATGAAGCGCCCGTAGTCGAGCTTGAGGTTCGAGTAGCCCACCGCCCAGCGCCCGTCCGGCAATTGACCGAAGTGGCAGGCCGCGCAGGTGAACGCGCGCGTCTCCAGCTTGCCCAGCGTGCCCGTGGTGGGCGCGAGGCCGATGGGGATGCCGTCGCTGTTGGTCGAATCGGGCGCGAAGCCGAAGTTCGAGAAGCCCGCGCCGAAGTAGCTCTGCGCGTAGTGCTTCTGCAGGAACACGAGCAGCTTCGTGGGCACGCCGACGGTGCCGAAGGCTTCGCGGAAGAACATGTCCTTGCCGCACTTGAGGCGCGTGGCGCGATCGGCGGCCCCGGCGGCCACGGCGTCACAGGCGCCAGCGAGGGCCGAGCGCTCGAGGACGGCGTCGAGGACGGTGTCGACGTCGTGGGTGACGGGGTTGGGATCGAGGGGCCAGCGGCGCGGCGCGAGATCGGCGGGGTCTCCGGCGTCGGGTCCTGCGTCGGGTCCGGCGTCAGAGATCGCGCCCGCGTCTCCGTTCACTCCTGCGTCGCCGTCTGCGCTTGCCCCTGCGTCACCGTCCGCGCCAGCGTCGGCATCCGCGGAGTCGCCCGCGTCCGCTCCCCCGTCGACGCTCGCGTCTGCGTCCGTGTCGGCGTGACTCCCCCCGCATGCCCAGAGTCCGCACAGCATCGCCGCCAGGAGGAGCCCGCTTGTCCGCATGAACGCGAACTACCGCGCGGCGCGCGCAGGCACATCGGACATGCATTCGCCCGGAAGAGTCCGCACGAGACCCGGAGGATCACGCGGGCCTCGCAGAACCATTCGCGCGCCGGGGCTCAAGCAGGGCTACACTCCCGCGACGACCGACATGCCCAACCCTCCGAACCTGCTCAACGACGACGGCTCCGCCTCCATCGCCACGGCGTTCATGACCTCGCATCACGGCTTTCGCAGGGACGTCAGGCGGTTTGCTGCGGCGCTACCAGCGCCTGTCGGAGGCGCGCACCGCTGCGCTCGCCGAGGAGTGGGAGGCGCTGCACGGCAAGCTCCACGAGCATCACCACGTCGAGGACACCGCGATGTTCCCCGGCATGCGCGCCCAGGGCGGGGAGCTCACCGCCGTGCTCGATTCCCTCGAGGCCGACCACCGCCGCATCGACCCGCTGCTCGAGCGAGGCGACCGCGCGTTCGCGCACTTGCCCCAGCGCTTGGATGACGCGCGCCAGGTGATCGCCGAGCTCGCCTCGCTCCTCGCTCCGCACCTCGCGCTCGAAGAAGAGAAGGTCATGCCGTTCCTGCGCGGCGCGACGGAGTTCCCGCCGCCCGCGAGCGAAGCCGAGGCAGAGCTGTATGCGAGCGGCTTCGCGTGGTCGACCCAGGGCGTCGCGTCAGACATCGTCGAGAAGCTCGATGGGCTCTTGCCGGAGAGCGTCCGGCGCAGATTGCCCGCGGCGCGTGCCGCCTTCCACGCGCGAGCAGAGGCCGCGTTTGGCCCCATCACGCCGGGCTCCGCGCGCACGCCGATTCCCAGCGGGGACTGACCCGCCCGCGCTTCCAAGACCAGCACTGGAGCCACATGGACCTCGACCTGAAGGGCAAGATCGCCGTCGTCACCGGCGCCAGCAAGGGCATCGGCTTCGCCGTCACGCGCGCACTCCTCGACGAAGGCGCCACGGTGGTCGCGGGCGCCCGCACCATCAGCGCGCTCGAGGGCATCCCCGGCATCACGCCCGTGTCCGTCGACCTCTCGAAGCCCGAGGCGCCAGCCTCCTTGGTCGCCCGCGCGGTCGAGCTGCACGGCCGCGTCGACATCCTGGTGAACAACGTCGGCGGCGTGCGGCTGCGTCTGAACGGCTTTCTCGGCACGAGCGACGACGAGTTCGCCTGGGCGATGCAGATGAACTTCTTCGCGGCGCTGCGGGCCACGCGCGCGGCCATCACGCAGATGCTCAAGCAAGGCGGCGGCGGCGCCATCGTCAACGTCGCCTCGGTCAACGCGTTCTTCCAGCCCGACAGCGGCACCATCGACTACGGCGCGGCCAAGGCGGCGCTGGTGAACGTGAGCAAGGCCCTCTCGCAGGAGTTCGGCCCGAAGGGCATCCGCATCAACGACGTGTCGCCGGGGCCGGTGAGCACGGATCTCTGGCTCGGAGAGGGCGGAGTGGCCAAGACGGTGGCGGCCGCGATGGGGACGGATCCGGAGACGGCGCGCCAGCGGGTGATCGCGAGCATCGGCGGGATTCCGACGGGGCGGTTCACGACGCCGGAGGAAGTGGCCGCGCTGGTGGTGATGCTGGCGTCGCCGAAGGCGGGGAATGTGACGGGGGCGAACTATGTGGTGGATGGGGGGCTGATCAAGACGACGTGAGTCGATAGGAAGCCGTGCGGGCGAACGGCGAGCGCTAGTTCAACATGAAGAGAGACTCAGTGAGCTAGTCACCTGATTTCGGTGTGCGCGAGCTTGGCTGTTCAGAGGGCAACTCCTTCTCGAAATCGGCAGAGTCCCTGATCTGCGCAAGCACTGGTGCCAATCCAGACAAGGACGCATTCCCAATACTTTCGATGAGGCGCGTCGTGGTCTGCTCCAGCAATTGCGTTCCTTCGGCTGGCAATCCGAGCGTTCGGTGAACTACGTATCCTGAAAATCCGACAGCAAGTGCCAGTTCGTTGAGAATCACAGTTGGGCCTGCTTGCTGGTAGACCCCAAAAACGGGCAAGCCGATCGGATTGAAGGCTGCCTGTGGGCCATGCGCCTTGGTCCCGTGCGTGAACTCGCTGAGCTTGCCATACGTGTCCCGATTTATCGGGGGGATCGCGCCGAGGGCTTTGAGGCGCTCCTGAACAGCCTTGGGCCTGAAGACCTTGAACCTCTGCGAAGGCACAGACTTGGCGGCCCAAGCATCGTGTGCATCCTTGTCCAGCGCAAAGAGGTACAAGAGATTGCAGGTCTCGCCGATCGTACGGACGAGAATGAGGGCCTCGTCATAGGCTCCGCAGAACATCAATCGACATGCTGCCGACGAACTACTGACTACCGTTCCCAGCATGTGTTCGAGCACGTGCTCGCCACCGTGGCAGCCCCAACCACACGAACTCGCCCGGTCGAGTGCGACAAGCGCGTCACCCAGGGCAGATAGTGTCTGCGGAAGGCGTTTGCCCAACTCGCCATTCTCAAATGCCACCCATGTTCGTTGAGTGGTCTTATCTCCTAGCGCCCAGAATGTCCTAAGAACCTCAGAACCTGCTGGCACATCGGCATTGGCCATTGGGTCCCCCAAATGCCCAGGGCAGACAGTCGAGCGTCCGCTACTTCTTATTCGTCTCCCTCAACCTCCGCGACAACACCTTGATCACGCCCATCGCGATCTCCGGCCGCTCATTCAGATCTTCACTAAAATCCTCCCGCCCAATCTTCAGCAGCACCGCGTCCTTCACCACCGTCACGCTCGCCGATCGCGGATCCCCGTCCAGCACCGCCATCTCGCCGACCACGTCTCGCACGCCGAGCTGCACGAGCTGCTTGTCCCCCTTGTGCACCTTCACCGCGCCCTCGACCACCAGGTAGAGCGCATCCCCCGGCTCGCCCTCCGAGAACACGAGGTCGCCCGCGACCAGCGGCTGCTCCTCGGCGATCTCGGCGATCTGCGACAGCTCCTCGCTCGGCAGCGCGCGGAACAGGTCGATCGACTTGAGGAACAGCACTTTCTCGACGGTCGTGAGCATGGCGGGATCTCAGGCAGACGCTGGGGCAGGCGCGGCGCGCAGGGGGGCATCGCCCAGGAGCGCGCGCACGGTGCGGCGCACGGTGTTCGAGTGGTCGTCGCGCAGGGACGTGAGCAGCGCGGGCGCGTCGGCGGCCTGCACACGATGCAGGGCCACGGCGGCGGCCTCGCGCAGGGCAGGGAAGGGCGACTTGAGCGCCTCTCGCAGCGCAGGCTGCACGCGGGCCTTGTCGAGCTTCACCTCGTCGAGCATCCAGCGCACGGTGCACGCGGCAACCCAGGCGCCCGACTCGCCGGACACGAGCGCGTTGGTCAGGTCGCCGATGTTGCGCGGGTCGGCGATGACCATGTCGCTGCGGCGCTTCACCTCGTCGAGCGCGGCCATCACCATGCGCTTCCACGGCTCGGGCAGCGCGTTGTCGAGGACCTCGATGGCGTTCCCGCGCGCGGCGGCGCTCTCGCTGCGCAGGTTCTCGGCGACCACGTCCAGGCGCACCTGGGGCAGCAGGACCTCGAGCAGCACCAGCGTCTGCAAGACGCGCGAGTCGCGCTCTTCCAGGAGCGAGAGGCCGAGCAGCTCGGCGGGAGTCCGCGGCGCCTTGCCGGCCTCGGGCAGCGGCAATTGCAGCTTCTTCAAAGCCGCGAGCGACAACCGCGCGCCCGCGAGCTCCTCGCGGACGGCCGCCTCGACCTTCTCCTTGTCGAAGCCGATCTCGCGGCTGCGGCGCACGAGGCGCACCAGCGCGCGCGCGGCGGTGGTGCGCACCGGCCCGGCCTTGGACACCAGCACGGAGGTCAGCGCGTGCGCAGCGGCCCGCGTCCCCAGACGGCCGAGCACGAGCGCACAGCCGCGGCGGCACTCGAGCGGCGCGGACTCATTGGCGAGCGTCTCGTCGAGCTGCGCTTCGATCCCGGGCCCGAACGCGGTCAGCGCGCTCGCGGCCTCGAGGGAGGTCTCGCGCTGCTTGAAGGCCTGGATGAGCGGCGCCACGAGCTCGGGCGTCTTCAGCTTTCCGGCCGCCGCGATCGCACGGCGGCGCACCATCGCGTCCGGGTCGCGCAGGAACGAGAGCAGCGGACGATAGAACCCGCGCACGCCGATGTTGCCGAGCGCATCCGCAGCCGCGGCACGATCGCGCGGATCCTGCGCGGCCAGGAGCGCCTTCAAGGGCTCGGCCGCAGCGAGCACGCCATCGAGGCCCGCGTGACGAATGAGCGCCACCGTGGCCGCCGCGCGCACGATCGCCTCGGGCGCCTTCTCCGCCGAGAGGAACGGCGTGACCGTTGCCACCGCCTCCTCTTGCTGGATCGTGCACACCGCGCCCAGCGCCGCAGCGCGCACCTCGGGCGACGGGTCCTCCAAGAGCACGCGCATCGCCGCGATCTGCTCGACCGCCGCGAACTCGCCCAGCCGCTCGACCGCCGCCGCCCGCACGCGCGCGTCCTCGTGCTTGAGCAGGTCCACGATCTCGGCCATGAACTGCGCGCCGCCCGCGTACTGCACCATCATCAGCGCGTGCAGGGCGCTCGACGCGTCACCCTTGAGGGCTGTCCGCAGCGCGCCGATCGTCGCCTCGTTGTTCGCCGCGAGCGGCGTGGCCGTCAGGTCCAGGTGCCGGCGCTCGAGCGACTCCACCAGGCTCTTCACGTACTCGGCGCGCGCGCGCACGAGCAGCAGGATCCACAGCGTCACGCCGAGCAGCACCACGCCTGTCAGCGCGCTGCCGGAGCCGTTGCGCTCCTTGTAGATGAGCAGCGCAAGGCCGCAGAGCGCGATGGCCGAGGGCTTCAGGATGCCGTCGATGAACGCCTTGGCGCGCCCGCGGATGTGCGGCGGCACCGGCACGTACAAGAGCTGCATCGAGGCGTCGTTGATGGTGTAGCGGAAGATGGTGTCCGAGCCCTTCGCCAGCGACTGCACGAAGAGGCCCGGGTTCGCCATCACCGCGCTCACCGTCGAGCCGAGCGCGAGGCCCGCGGGCAGCGGAAGGAGCGACGCGAGGATGCCGTAGCGCTCGAGCACGCGGCCCGTGACCCAGAGCTGCACGGCCAGCGCGATGCCGCCGCAGATGCCGTAGAAGCGCCCGAAGTACCCGGCGAGCTCGTTCTGCTGCAGCACGCTCGCCGCGGCCGTCTTGAACTGGAAGTCGACGATGGTCACCGCCGCCGCCGACACCGCCGCGATGCCCGCGACCAGCGTGAGGT
>JAFEBC010000380.1 GCA_018266095.1 Deltaproteobacteria bacterium | reverse complement strand
GTCCTCGCCACCGTTGTCCTGCGTGATGAAGCCAAAGCCCTTCGCGTCGTTGAACCACTTCACAGTGCCAGTCGCCATTTTCTGCTCTTTCAGTGTTGCCGGTGCGAACTGCACCGGTTCCTCCAGCCTATGTAGTGCTTGGAGGGAGCGGGGCGTGTAGCAGGTTGTGCGTCGCGATGTCAAATCTGCGAAGGAAAAAGCGAAAGGCCTCAACGCGGAGGCGAGGAGAAGCGGAGGGTGCTGGGTTCTGGTCACTTGGGCTGGCGCGCGCAGTCTCAAGGCGGGACTCCTGAACGAGCCCCACGGGTTCAAATCCGCATAAGCAGTCAAAAGGACTGAGGATTCACTGGAGCGGTGGGCCAAAATCTCCGCGTCTCCGCGCCTCCGCGTTGAAGCAGTTGCTGTCCGCAGTCCCACGGAAACTAGAGCTGCGGCGCCAGCAGCCGGGCGGCGCTCTGGAAGAGGCGGGTGCGCAGGGGCAGGCGCGCATCGGAGGTCTTGCGCTCCTTGGTCTTCTGCTTGTCCTTCTCGAACGCGCGGGCCAGCTCCTCGTTGAGCTCCCGGTCGTACGCGGCTGCGATCACTTCGAAATTCAAGCGGAGCGAGCGCGCATCCAGGTTGGCCGTGCCCACGATCGCCAGGTCCTGGTCCACGAGGCAGGTCTTGGCGTGGATCATCTCCGGACCATAGAGGTGGATGCGCACGCCCGCGTTGATGAGGATCTCGTGGTAGGTCGCGCCCGCCGCGTCCACGAGGCGCGCGTCGGTCGAGGTGGGGAGCACGAGCTGCACGTCGACCCCGCGCAGGGCGGCGGTGCAGAGCGCGTTGATGAGGCTGTCCTCGGGCACGAAGTAGGGCGTGGTGAGCCACACGCGCTGGTGCGCGCTGGAGATGGCGGTGAAGTAGAAGCTGGCGATGGCGCGGGCGTCGCTGTCGGGGCCGCTGGAGATGATCTGCACGGCGCGGTCGCCGCCGGGCGCGCGGGGGAAGAGGTCGCTCACCGTGTCGGGCGAGAGGCGGGCCTTGTCCTGCTCCTCGCAGGAGAACTGCCAGTTCTCGAGGAAGGTGCGCTGCAGGCCGTGCGCGGCTGCGCCGTCGACGCGCAGGTGGGTGTCGCGCCAGGCCAGGGGACCCATCGCGCGGGCCGAGTGGTCGTCGCACACGTTGACGCCGCCGGTGAAGCCGATGACGCCGTCGACGACGAGGATCTTGCGGTGCGTGCGGAAGTTGAAGATGCGGCGGCCGAACTTCACGAAGGGCGGGTTGAAGAAGGCCACCTTGCCGCCCGCGGCCACCAGCGGATCGAAGAAGGCCGCGCGGGTGGAGCTCGAGCCGAGGGCGTCCACGAGCAGGCGCACGGTGACGCCTGCCTTGGCGCGCTCGACCAGCGCGTCGCGGATGCGCGTGCCCGTCTTGTCCGAGCGGAAGATGTAGTACTCGGCGTGCACGTGCTTCTTGGCCTCGCCGATGGCGGCGATGAGCGCGTCGAAGGTCGAGTCGCCGTCGGTGTAGAGGGTGAGCTGCGCGACGGATTCGGGCGGCAGCGCGCCCAGCCGCGTGGCCATGCGCGAGAGCTGGCCCAGGGCCGACAACTGCGACGCGGGCAGGTGATCCCAGGCCGAGATGAGCTGCTGCAGCGCCTCGCGCGCGCGCGACACGAGCAGGCGCTTGCGCGTGAGCCGGCGCGGGCCGAAGAGCAGGTACACGCCCAGGCCGATGACGGGCAGGAAGGTCAGGCCCAGGATCCACGCCAGCGTGGACATGGGCGGGCGCTTCTCGAGCAGGATGTAGCCCGAGATGACGATGACCCAGGGCAGCTCGACGAGGAACAGCCAGAACATCAGCGTCGAGAAGTCGTGGCCGAGGGCCAGCGCGAGCAGGGGCACGCCGAGCATGCTCACGTTGTACACCTCACGCCGGCTGCGCTCACGCCTGCAGCCGGCCGAACTCCGCGAGCGGCGAGAAGAGCTCGTGCAGGCCGCGCAGGAGGGCGAGGCGGTTGTCGCGGATGGACGTGTCCGGATCCATGACCATCACGTCGTCGAAGAAGGTGTCGACGGACGGCTTGAGCTCGGACAGCGCCGCGTACGCGCTCGGGTGATCCTCGCGTTCGCCGAGCGCCTGCTCGACCTTCGCGCGCGCGGCGTCCAGGGCCTGCGCCAGGGCCTTCTCGGCGGGCGCCTGCGCCTTGTCGACCGAGAACGCGACCGCGGCCAGCTTCTTCTCCTGCGCCTGCGAGAGGATGTTGGCGATGCGCTTGAAGGCCGCCGCCGTCTGCGCGAAGCGCTCGGGGTTCTTCTGGCGCTCGTTGGTCAGCGCGGCGAGCTTCTTCTCCAGGAGCACGAGATCGCGCGAGCCCGTGGCCAGCACGGCCTCCACGGCGTCCGGAGCGGCACGGTCCTTCCAGAGCACCTCGAGGCGGCCGGCGAGGAAGGTCCAGAGCTTGGCGAGCAGCGCCGGCTCCTGGGAGACCTTGTTCGTCCCCGCGGGCGCGCGCTGGGTGCCGTGCAGCCGCTGGGCCTCGGTGAGGGCGGCCACGAGATCGAAGCGGAGCTGCTTCTGCGTCACGAGGCGCAAGAGGCCGATGGCGGCGCGGCGCAGCGCGAAGGGATCCGCGGTGCCGGTGGGCTCCTTGCCCAGGCCGAAGAAGCCGACGAGCTGATCGAGGCGATCCGCGAGGCCCAGGAGCGTGCCCTCGTCGGTGCGCGGCATCTCCTCGCTCGCGCCCTTGGGCAGGTAGTGCTCGGCCAGCGCCTCGGCCACCATCGCGGGCTGGCCCTCGTGGAGCGCGTAGACGCGGCCCATGGTGCCCTGCAACTCGGGGAACTCGCCCACCATCCCGCACGTCAGGTCGGCCTTGCAGAGCTGCGCCGCGAGCACGAGCTGGCTCACGTCCGCGCGGCCCGTGGCGCCGTGCAGCCACTGTGCGAGGTTCTTGATGCGGTCCACGCGGTCGAGCTGCGAGCCCAGGCCCGCGAAGAAGGTCACGCGGCCCAGCTTCTCCACACGCGCGGCCAGCGGCGTCTTCTTGTCCTCGACGAAGAAGAAGCGGGCGTCGGTCATGCGCGCCCGCAGCACGCGCTCGTAGCCGCGCCGCGAGGAGGACGGGTCGACGACCTTGGAGTTGGAGGTCGCCACGAACGCGGGCAAGAGCTTCTGCGTCGCCGGGTCGCGCACCGCGAAGTACTTCTGGTGCCCGCGCATCTCGCTGACGAGCACCTCGGGCGGCAGGTCCAGGAAGGACTGCTCGAAGTGGCCGAGCACCGCGTGCGGCTCCTCGACGAGGCCGGTCACCGTCTCCAGCAGCTCCTCGTCGGGCAGGACCTCACCGCCGAGCTCGGCGGCGGCCCGCTGCGCCTCGGCCCACACCTTGGCCTTGCGCTCGTCCCAGTCGGCGAGCACGTGCAACGAGCGCAGGGTGTCGGCGTACTTGCCCGCGGCCGGCAGCGGCGCCTCGGCGTTGGCGTGGAAGCGGTGTCCGCGCGTGGTCAGCGAGCTCGTCACGTCGCCGTACTTCACCGGCACCTGCTTGCCGTCCAGCGAGGCGCCGATCCAGTGCACCGGCCGCGCGAACGACTCGGGCACCCAGCCCCAGCGCATGGCCTTCTTGAAGGGCACGGTGGCCACGAGCTTCTCGAGGATGCCCGGGAGCACATCGGCGGTGCGCTGGCCGACGAGGTCCTGCACCACGACCACGCGATCGCCCTCGACCCGGAGCGCCTCGACCGCGACGCCGGCCTTCTTGGCGAAGCCCTCGGCGGCCTTGGTGGGCTTGCCGTCGGGCCCGAAGGCGGCCTTCGCGGGCGGGCCCTGCAAGGTCTTCTTCGCGTCGGGCGCGCGCTCGGGCAGGCCGAACGCGGTGAGCGCGAGGCGGCGCGGCGTGGCGTAGGTGGAGATGAACGTGCCCGCCAGCTCGGCGGCGGTGGGCGCGGCGATGGGCGCCTTGAGCGCGAGCCCCTCGGCCTTGTTGTGCTCCAATTCGCGGCGCGCCCACTCGGTCTCGAGCAGGCCCGCAGGGAACAAGCGCGCGTCTTCCAATTCCTTGGCCAGCCCGTTCGCGAGGTGCGCGAGCGCGGGCTTGAGCGACGACGCGGGCAGCTCTTCGCAGCCGATTTCGATGAGCAGATCCATTACCGGGCCTCCGCCTGCGCGCCGTCCTTCTTGGCCGCGCGCGCCTGCTTCGCCAGCTCCTTGGCCGCGAGGTCCGCGAGCCGGGCCTCCTCGGCGTCGAGCACGAGCTTCGCCTCCACCTTGGCCTGCGCGCGGTCACGCAGCATCGGGAACTCCAGCCGCGCCCGCGAGAGCAAGAAGCCGCGCGCGCACTCGGCCGCCAGCGCACGCACGCGCAGGATGTAGCCCTGGCGCTCGGTGGTGCTGATGGCGCCGCGCGCGTCGAGCAGGTTGAACGCGTGCGAGCACTTCAAGCAGTAGTCGTAGGCCGGGATCGGCAGCTTGGCCTCGATGAGCTTCTTGCACTCGGCCTCGTAGCTGTCGAAGAGCGTGAAGAGCAGCTTCTGGTCGCTGTGCTGGAACGAGTACTTGGACTGCTCCACCTCGTTCTGGTGGAACACCTCGCCGTACTTGAGCTGCGTGCCGTCCGGCGCCGTCGTCCACACCAGGTCGTACACGTTGTCGACGTCGAGCAGGTACATGGCGATGCGCTCGAGCCCGTACGTCAGCTCCGCGCACACGGGCTTGCACTCGAAGCCGCCCGCCTGCTGGAAGTAGGTGAACTGCGTGACCTCCATGCCGTCGCACCAGACCTCCCAGCCCAGGCCCCACGCGCCCAACGTCGGCGACTCCCAGTCGTCCTCGACGAAGCGCAGGTCGTGATCCTTGGCGTGGATGCCGATGGCCGCGAGCGAACCGAGGTAGACCTCCTGCACGTCCTTGGGCGAAGGCTTCAAGATCACCTGGTACTGGTGGTGCTGGAAGAGCCGGTTCGGGTTCTCGCCGAAGCGCCCGTCGGCCGGGCGGCGCGAGGGCTCGACGTAGCCGACATTCCACGGCTCCGGCCCGAGCACGCGCAGGAACGTCTGCGGATTCATGGTGCCCGCGCCGACCTCGAGATCGTAGCCCTGGAGCAGCGCGCAACCGCGATCGGCCCAGTACTGCTGCAGGCGGAGGATGAGCGACTGGAAGTCTTTCGGGCGATCGGACATGGGCGGCCTCGCGAAGCGGGGCGCGCAGAGTAGGGTGGCGCGCCCTGGTAGAGCAAGGGGAAGTTGTCTCCCGTTCCCTCGTGTTCCGGAATCAGTCTTGATGCTATATCAATCTTGATGAATACTCATTCCTGCGGAGGAGCGGGTGAATCCCACGGGAATGCTCAGGCGGGTCCGTAGATTGGCCCAGCAGGATCGATTCTTGATCTTGGAGCATGCTCTGCTTCGCATGGTGGAGCGTGGCGTGGACCCGATGGATATCAGTGCTGCCCTACGCCGCGCTCGCTTGTGTCGCTCTCAGCCGAACGGGCGGTGGCGGGTGACTGGTCCAGATTCAAGCGACGAGGACCTGAGCCTCGTGGTCGAAGTGTTCGAACAGGTCGTGGTGGTCACGGTGTTCGTGGGAGACGAAGAATGAGTCGACGAATGCGTTGCCAGACGTGTGGCGGTGAGTCCTTTGCGAGGGTGCGGCGCACTCATCAAGTGCGCGTGGGCAACTTGCCGATCGTGGGCGAGGTCGACGTGC
>JAFEBC010000037.1 GCA_018266095.1 Deltaproteobacteria bacterium | reverse complement strand
GCAGCGTTGCTGGCGGGCGGCGCGCTCGCGCTCCTGTCGCACTCGACCTCGAACGACCTGACCTCTGGCCCGCACTCGACCGCCGACGTCCAGGCGCTGCAGAGCCGCGCCGACTCGCAGAGGTCCGCCTCGAACGCCCTCTTCATCGCGGGTGGCGTCCTGGTCGTGGCCGCGGCCGTCCTCTACGTCCTGCACGAGTAGAGACCGTTCACTTTCACGTGCACCCCGCGCGGGGCCCTCTTACACCCGGCCGTCCGCGCGGCCCGGTTTGCGCCGCGCGTCCTCCTCGTGTTCAATCCGTAGCCCCGCATGCACTCCGCTCAACCCGCAGCCGGCCTCGAGCCAGCCACGTTCCGCCGTCTGTTCGCGCTCGCGTGGCCCATCGTCATCTCGCGCTCGAGCCAGACGGTCATCGGCCTCTCCGACGCGATCCTCTGCGCCCCCCTGGGCGAGTCGTCGCTCGCCGCCGCGACCGCCGGGGGCATGAACGCGTTCACCCTGTTCATCCTGCCCATGGGTATGGTGTTCGTGGTGGCGAGTTTCTCCTCGCAGTACACCGGCAAGGGCGACTCCGCGGGCGCCCGCCGCTACGGCATGTACGGCCTGTGGCTCGCGCTGCTGGCTGAGGTGTTCTGCCTCCTCGGCGCGTACCTCGCGCCCATGGCCCTGCAACATCTTGAATTCACACCTGAAGTCCGCACCCTCATGAGCGGCTATCTGCGCTATCGGCTGCTCTCCGGCGGCGCCGTGGTCGGCATGGAGGCCCTCGCCGGCTACTACGGCGGCCTCGGCAACACGCGCCTGCCCATGATCGCCAACGTGGTGGCCATGGTGCTCAACGTGCTCCTCAACTGGATCCTCATCTGGGGCCACTTCGGCGCGCCCGCCATGGGCGTCAACGGCGCCGCGCTCGCGTCGACGCTCGCCACCACCACGGCCTTCGGCGGGCTCCTCTTCTGCTACTGGCGCGGCCTCGGCACCAGCGGCGCGTGGATCAAGGGCGCGGTGCAGCCTGTCGCCGGCGCGGACCTCCCCAGGCAGCGGCTCTCGCTCAGCGAGTTCGGCAACATGGTCAAGATCGGCCTGCCCAGCGGGCTCAACTGGTTCTTCGAGTTCGCGGCGTTCATGTTCTTCATCAACGTGGTCGTGCCCGTCCTCGGCACCACCGCGGTCGCGGCGCTCATGGCCGTCTTCCAGATCAACGGCGTCTCGTTCATGCCCGCCTTCGGCCTCGCGTCGGCCGGCGCCATCCTGGTCGGCCAGGAGATCGGCGCCAACGAGCGCGACCGCGTGCCCAAGACGGTGCGCCTGACGTTCCTGGCGGCCCTCGCCTGGCAGGGCATCGCCGGCCTCATCTACCTGGCGCTGCCCAACCTCCTGATGCGCCCCTTCGCCAGCGGCGACGACACCGTCTCGGCGAACTTCTACTTCATCGGCTCGCGCATGCTGATGATCTCGGCCGCCTGGCAGGCCTTCGACGCCGTCTGCGGCACGCTCACCGAGGCCCTGCGCGCGGCGGGCGACACCGCGTTCACGCTCTGGATCCGCCTGGGCGTGGCCTGGCTCTTCTTCGTGCCGGGCGTGTGGTTCACGGTGGTGCGCAACCACCAGGACGACCGCGCGGCGATGGGGTGGCTCGTGGCGTATCTGGCGGTGCTGGGGGGCGCGTTGTACCTGCGCTTCCGCTCGGGGGCGTGGCGGAAGATCGAGATCACGCAGCCGGTGTGAGGGCGAGGAGAAGGGCAAAAGCTTCACAGGAAGGAAAGAAGGAAGGAAGGGGATTGGCTCCTCTCGATGCACCGAGACCTCCCCGCAGACGGGTCTTGGGTTTGAACCAAAGCACCAAAGTCCTACATTTTTTTCCTTCGTTCCTTCCTGTGAAGCATTTGTTTTTGCTTTTCTTTTCGTCCTCACAACGGCCCTCCGCCCTGGTGCGTACATGTAGGCGCGGGTCGCTTGAACGCCCCGCGACACCTGACGGAGATTGAGCCGTTACACTCTTTTCTTCGCCTGCCGATTCGTGCAAAGACCCCGCCCGATGCGCCAAGCCAAGCTCCTGCCGCTGCTGATCGTCTGTCTGTCCGCCTGGGCCTTTCATGGCTGCGCCGGGCCGGACATCCCTGACACCGAGTCGGGGGCGGCGTGCACGAGCGACGACGACTGCGACCCTGAGGACTACTGCGTCAGCGGTCACTGCAAGGGCAGCTCGAGCGGCGGCGTGACGGACGCGGGCACGAACACGGTCGACGCGGGTGAGCACGACGCGGGCGAGGCTGACGCGGGCGCAGACGCGGGCGAGCAGGACGCGGGCACGGCGGATGGGGGCGAGCAGGACGCGGGCGCCGACGCCGGCGAGGCGGACTCGGGCACGGCGGACGCAGGCTCGGCCGACGCAGGGCACACGGACGCGGGCGCCACGGACGCAGGCGCGGCGGACGGCGGGCACACCGACGGCGGCTCGACGGACGCGGGCTCGAGCGACGCGGGCTCCTCTGACGCTGGCTCCTCTGACGCGGGCGCGACCGACGCGGGCTCGCACGACGCAGGCCCGACGCCGCAGGGTCAGCTCACGCTCTCGCCGGGCGCCTCGACGGTCACCGTCACGGCCGGCGCGCAGGCCTCGCCGATCACGCTGACGGTGGGCAACACGGGCACGGCCTCGCTCTCGTGGGCCATCACGTGCACGGGCAGCGCCAGCCCCAGCCCGACGTCGGGGACCACGGCCATCG
>JAFEBC010000379.1 GCA_018266095.1 Deltaproteobacteria bacterium | reverse complement strand
CCTGACCTGGCCCACGCAGTTCCAGCTCTCGGAGACGGCGACCGACGCCTGGGGCCGCACCGCCTCGGACACGCTCATCGGCGCCAACGGCTCATTCCCGCGCATCGGCAACCTGCCGCTGGGCGAGTCGCCGACCATCCTCGGCGGGACGGGCTTCACGCTGAACCAGAAGGTCCCCTTCATCGACGAGACGCGCATCCCGGGCTACGGCCTCGCGGACCCGCTGCCGGATCAGGTGCAGGCCGCGATCCGCATGGGCAACGGCCTGACGCCGGAGCAGCAGGGCGCGTTCTCCGAGTACTCGCACTACGCGACCTCGGTGGCGATGGCGTGGGCCAACAAGCCGGGCGCGCTCACGGTGCGGCAGAACCCGGGCTTCAGCGTGACCAAGACCACGCTGGTCACGGGCCTGGGCGTGAGCGGGAGCGCGGGCTCGGGCCGCTAGCGCGAAGAACGCTCGTCCGTTCGTGAGTGATCGGAGGCCTCGGATCCGCCAAGGGTCCGGGGCCTCGACGCGTCTGGCCCGCTCGCGACCGACCGTGGTCTCGTGATGAGGCCTCCGGGCGAGACGCGACCACCCCGACCGGCGCGTGTCCTCATCCTCACAAGGGGTCCAACACATGCACACTCGTCACACGCTGACGGGCAGCTTGATGCTGTCCGCGGTCCTGCTCGTCCTCGCGGCCCGGCCGGCGCATGCGCAGGTTCTGTCGGCCTGCACCACCGTCACGGTCAACGTCCCGGTGACCATGAACGGGGCGCCGCTGCTCGAGCCCCTCAAGATCGACATGTACTTGGACGAGTTGGCCCTGGCGCCGCTCCTCCCTCAGGCGACCGCCGTCACCAACTCGAGCGGACAGCTCACCGCCAGCTTCAAGGAGTGCAGCCCGGCGGTGTTTGCGTTCTTGAACTTTCCGGCGTCGCTCAAGCCGACGCCGACCATCCGCTTCGCCTACCGGACGGCCTTCAACGGAGACGCGGTGACCACCACCAGCACGGCGTACTCGTTCACCGGCGCGCTCAACTTCCATGGCTCGGGCAGCCAGCTGTACGTGCTCAAGCGCCCGCCCCCGAAGGTGCTCTTCCGCTTTCCTGTCGAGGACGACCGCTTCATCTCGACTGCGCTCGGCCCGCTGGGGCTCGATCACGTGGCGCCGACGCGGCGCCCGTTCTCCACTCTCTGCTTCGACCGCGACGGCGACTGGTTCCCGTACTGCTACGGCAACCATGAGGGCACCGATTACATCCTCGACGGCGGCTTCTCGGCCATGAACGGGCTCGACAACTTCATCGTCGCCGCAGCCGATGGCATCGTGGCCGACGTCGTCGATGACGGCGTCGACAACTGCTCGGGCTTCATCGGCGGCGTGAGCTGTCCATGTCCGGCCGGAGCCACCACGGTGAAAGGCGCCGATGGCAGCCAGATCTCCTGTCCGTATGATCCGCTGGGCAGGAACGCACCCGACGCGAACCACATCATCATCAGCCACGTCATCGACCAGGGGAGCGATCCCGGCTACCAGATCTCGACCAAGTACCTTCACATCAAGAACGGCTCGGCGATGGTGACGCGCGGGCAGTTCGTCCGGTGCGGCGACCGCATCGCACGGATCGGCTCCTCGGGGAACTCGACGGGTCCGCACCTGCACTTTGCCGTCATTCACGACGTGGGCGGCCCGTTCGAGCGGACCGATCCGTACCTCGGGCGCTACTCGCCGCAGTCGTACTGGACGGATCAGACAGGCGGCTTCGCGGGCCTCCCCGGCCCCACTTGCCAATCACGCACCTACACGAACACCGGCTACGACGTGAACATCACCACCAATGTGTACGCCTCTCCACCAACCGCCCAGGCAACCTTCAACCTGCCCTCACCGGGCCCGGCGGCCTGGTACCGGGTTGAGGCGACCGCCAACCTCACGGGATTCAATGCGCAAACCGATACGGCGCGGTGGACGCTCCCCATGTCGGCGGTGACCGAGTCGCAGCAGCCGATCATCGGGAACGGCGTCACCTTCTGGGTGCCCCTCGCCAACGCGCGCGACCCGAACCTCGCCGACTACTCCTTCACGCTGGCCGTGAAGGTCTCGCAGACGAGCCCCACCGTGACGTCGGTCTTCCGCACCGTGCACGTCGACCTCCCCAAGCCCACGGCCGGCGAAGTCGCCACAGGCACCGTCACCGTCGACGACGGCGCGTGCTCGACGGGTCCTCACTACTTCGCCAGCGTCGCTTCGACCTCCACCTTGTTGCAGGGGCCGACCATCACGCACTGGCAGTCGATGCCCTCGAGCGGCCAGGGTTGGTCCACGACGGGTCCGAAGTTCAACCTCGGTGTCTGCTACGGCACCTGGACCGACTTGAAGGCGGCCGTCACCGACAACCAGGGGGCGCAAGGGGCTGCCTCGATGTCGCGCTACGTGTCTCCCACGTTCTTCTCGGACCTGTCGATCGCCGGCGATCCCACCGCTCCCACCAGCACGCTGCCGTGGGGCTCTGGCTACACGCACGGCCGCGCGGGCACCTCGACCATCTACAGCGTGGTCGACGTGGTGGCCACGCCGCACGACGTGAAGAGTCCCGGTTCGCCCTTCGTGCTCGCGGACCCGAAGAAGCCGATCACAGTCGTGTGGAGCGATCTCACCTACAACGCGCGCGGCCAGTGGCAGCCGATTCCGCTCACGGCCAACAAGACCGCGGCCGATCCCATTTCGTACGACTATGGGAGTACGAACTTCCCCAATGACACGCTGATCGTGAGGTTCGACAGCTTGACGTGGCCTGTGCAGTTCCAAGCCGCCCAGACGACCACGGACGCCTGGGGCCGAGTGGCGGGCGACACGATCGTGGGGTCCAATGGCTCGTTCCCGCAGATCGCCGGCCTGCCGATCACGCAGTCACCGACCACACTCGGCGGCACTGGGTTCACGCTCAACATGAAGGCGCCGTTCGCCGACCAGCAGCGCATTCCCGGCTACGGACTCGCCGACCCGCTCCCGGATCAAGTCGTCAGCACGATCCGGCAGGGCAATTCGTTGACGCCCGAGCAGCAGGGCGCGTTCTCCGAATATCTGCGGACGATGTCGCGCGTGGCGGTGGCGGCGACGAACAATCCCGAGTCGCTCACCACGCGCAAGAGCCCGGCCTTCAGCGTGACCAAGACAACGCTGATCACGGGCTTGCCGATCAGCGGAAACCTGGGCGCAAATCGATAGCCTTCAGGCGGCTGAAGGCTCCTCGTCGTCGGCGGGGCTCGCATCGAGCAGCCCCTTGAGCGACACGTGCCCCAGGCCCATGAAGATGAGCCCGAGCGCGACTTGCTGGCCGAACTGCATGGCCCAGATGAGGTTCGCGAACGCCGCCGCCGCGATGCCTTCCTGCCCGCTGCCCAGCGCGCCCGCCACGAAGAGCGACAGGCCCATCTGCGTGAAGAACGACAGCGTTCCCACCATGCCCGGGCCCGCCGGCACCATCGCGCCGACCACCTGGATGGCGAGCAGCGCGCAGGCCTCGAGCGGCGAGAGGTGCATGCCGAACGCGGGCAACATCACCAAGAGGCCGAACGCCGAGAGGCTCCAGTAGAGCGCGGTTAGCACGAAGAAGCCGAGCGCCTTCCAGCCCGAGCCCAGGTGCAGCGCGGAGATGAAGCTGTCGAGCATCTTCACCACCCGGGCGGCGAGCTTCTCCGAGAGGGGCGTGAGGAGCTTGCGCGTGAGCGAGAGCGCCTGGTCGCGCAGGAAGTACGCGAGCACCAGCGCGACGCAGAGGGCGAAGAAGCCCGCGGACACGAGGAGCGACGCGTGGCGCGCAAAGTCGGCGTAGCCACCTTGCACGCGGCTCCCGAGCGCCCAGAGCGCGATGACGCCCAACAGGCCCATGAAGATGCCGTCGACGATGCGCTCGACCACGACCGACGCGAGCGCGCCGCTGCGCGAGAGCCGCACGCCCTGTCCGTCCGGCGGGCGCGCGATGAGGAGCGGCCGCGCGAACTCGCCCAGGCGCAGCGGCAGCACCATGAGCAGCATGAAGCCCACGGCCGCGGCCGAGTTGAGCCGCCGGAAGCCGACGTGACCGAGCGGCTCGAGGAGGATGCCCCAGCGCACCGTGCGGATGACGTGCACCGTGAGCGCGATGCACAGGTAGTAGAGGATGTACGTGAGCGGCACATCGGCGATGACGCCCGCCATGCGCCGCACATCGATCTTGCGCAAGGACAGCCAGACGAAGAACGCGCTCACCGACAGCGAGACGACGATGCGCAGGGCGAGCTTGAGGTGCTTGTTCACGAGAGCGTCTCTCCGCGCAGGATCCGGCGCGGGTTGTGTTCGAGGAGGCGTTGCAACCCTGCGTCGCCGGCTGCCTTTCGCAGAGCAGGCAGCCCCGCGTCAAGCAGGCGAGCGGCGCTCTCGGGCCGATGGACGTCGGAGGCGGCGATGGCGGCGAGGCCTTCGTCCAGGAGTGAGCGGGCGAACTTCTCAGACGCTTTTCCGTACGTGTTGCAGAAGGAGCCGATCTCGAGCTGCAGGGCGCACCCCTGCTCGACCAGGCGGCGCGCGAGGCCCGGGTCGTCGAAGAAGCACTTGCAGCGCTCGGGGTGCGCGATGAGCACGCTGTAGCCGGCCACGCGCAGGCGGAAGCAGAGCTGCTCGACGCCCGGCATGGGCAGCTTGTGGGGCGCCTCGACCAGCACCCACCGTCCCTGGCCCAGCGTGCGCGCGTCGCCGCGCTCGATGCGGGGGAAGAGATCGCCCTCGAGCCGGTTCTCGGCGCCCGGGTGCAGCGTCAGGCCGACGCCGTGTTTCTCCAGCAATTCCGACAGCTCACCGCGTCGGCGCGCGTTGGCCGCGGCGTCCGGAAGCTCGGGCCAGGCGTGCGGCGTGGGCGCGGCCTCGGTGAAGCCGTGCGCCGTCAGCGAGCGGCAGAGCAGGAGCGACTCGTCCGGCGTGCGCGCGCCGTCGTCGGTGTCCCAGAGAAGATGGCAGTGCAGATCGACGAAGCCCAAGGGGCGCGGAGTCTACACGCTCGACCGCGGTCGCGCCGCGCGGGGCGCCGGTTTCCCCTCACACTTCGCGGGCTGCGGACGCTCCGGCATCCGACCGATGGCTGTGTAGGGCCGATCTCTGGTCAAAGGCGCGCCGAAATCCTGACCAAGGGGTCATCACCCATGTTTCGCCGCGCACTGCTCGCCCTCGCCCTGCCCGTCCTGCTCGTCACCGCTGCCTGCGGGGGCGACCCGAGCGAGACCGACGAGAGCCTCGACGACGTCACCAGCGCGACGGCGACCCTGATGCAGTTCGAGTTCGACGGGCAGTTCACGACGTCGTCGAATCTGAACCTCAAGGCGCAGACCAAGGGTCAGCTCTTCTATCTCGTGGGCCAGCTCAACGCGCACATGAGCGTCGCGCGGCTCGACCGGCTCACCATCGTCACCGAGACGAGCACGGCCATCGCGGGCGGCCTGTACCTCGTGAAGTACCACGCGAAGATCCCGGTCGCCTGGGGCAGCAAGACGAACCTTCCGTCGACGGTCACGCTGCGCCTGCCGCTGCGCGTGGACACGACGGGCCTTGCGAACTTCTGGAGCAAGTACAACGTCTCGTGCGGCGAGCAGATTGGCGACGAGATCACCGCGGGCAACTTCTGGTTCCACATCCGCCCCGAGCAGTCGGGCTGCGCGCTGGCGGCCGCGGACACGTTCACCACT
>JAFEBC010000378.1 GCA_018266095.1 Deltaproteobacteria bacterium | reverse complement strand
GAACACCACGTCGCCGGCCTCCAACAACGCGTCGGGCGCGCTGCCGTTGCGCGTGTCGCGGAAGCTAGCGCGGTAGAGCTTGGGGTGCGCGAAGGACCCGCGGATGATGCGGATGTCGCTCGTGTCCGACTCCCAGGTGGCCACGCCGCCGGCCATCGTCAGCGCGTCCGAGAGCCGCAGGCCCGAGCGGAAGGGGATGACCCTCGGCGTCTTCACGTAGCCCAGCACCGACACCCGCTGGCCGCGCGCCGCCGGCACCACCAGCATGTCGCTCGGGTGGACGAGCACGTTGTGCTTCAGGTCCCCCTCCATCGCCTTCACGATCGACACCGGCAGCGCCACGCCGTTGCGCACGAGGCGCGCGCCCTCGAGGTCCGCCAGGTCGACCTCTTCGCCCTCGGAGATCTGGTGCAGCGGCCCGCCCGCCTTGAGCAGCAGCTCGGAGAGCCGCATGCCCGGCGTCAGCGCGAAGACGCCCGGCGTCGCCACCGTGCCCGCCACCGTCGCGCGGTGACCCGTGGGGTTGGCGAGGTGCAGATGCACCTGGGCGCGCTCGTCGTAGCGGTGGAGCTTCTCGGCCACCGCCTGCGTCGCCGCCTCGAGCGTCAGGCCAGCCACCTTCACCGCGCCCGCCACCGGCACGTGCAGGCTCCCCGCGGCGTCGACCACGAGGTCGGGCACGTCGATGGGCGACACCGAGACCGTGTGCACGCTCACCACGTCGCCCGCCATCAGCGTCTCGTCGGGCGCGGGATCGCTCGCGAGGCCCGGCAGCACGACGGCCGTGGGCTTGCTGAACTCGGGATCTTCTTCGGCCTGGCTGGGAGCGGTCGGGATCGACCTGCACGCACAGACGAACGACACCAGGACAACCATCGAGACGACGCGCATCGGACTTCTGCTGAGCAACTCCCGTGCCACCCAGGGCGACCATGCGGCACGCGGCTTGCGATCACTTTGGGCCATGTTGGAGACACAAGAAGCACAGAGCAGCACCCAGCCGCAAACCGGCACCCCCGCAGGATTGCCTGTCGAGCCCCGCAGGATCGTCTGGGCGCTCCTGCGCCGCCGCAAGATCATCTGGCTGACGACCTTCCTGGGCGCCGCCGCTGGAGTGGCCGCCGCGCTCACCTGGGCCCCCCGCGAGTTCGCCTCCAGCGCCATCTTCGCCTGGGACGCCACCGCCGGCCGCGCCGAGGGCGTCGACACCATGCGCGAGCTGCGCACGATGGTGGACAGCGTCAAGACGCCCTCCGTCCTGGCCGAGATCCGCAAGCGCCTCGGCCTGACGGCCACGCTCGAGGCCATCGCGGCGCGCCTGGACGTCGTCGCCAACGAGCGCTCGAACCTCATCACCGTCAGCGCCGTCGCGCCCACGCCCGAGCAGGCCGTCGACCTCGCGCGGGTCACCATCGACGCCTTCCAGCAGCAGCGGCTCGTCTTCGAAAAGGCCCGTCGGAGCGACAACTTGCGCCAGCTCGAGGCCAGCCTCGCGGGCGCGAATCAGGACCTCGCCAAGCTGCGCGCGACCTACGAGGAGTTCCGCAAGGCCGAGCACGTCACCGATCTGACGGCCGAGGTCACGCAGGCGCTCTCCGACGTGGCCCGCCTGGAGCAGCAGCAGGTGTCCGCCAAGGCCGACAGCATGGCCGAGCAGGCGCGGCTCGACTGGCTCGAGGAGGCGCAGAAGAAGCGCCCCGGCAACGTGGTGCTCTCCGAGAAGACCGTGCGCCCGCAGGGCACCAAGCTCGCCGACGTGGAGGCCGAGCTCGCGGGCCTGCGCAGCGGCGGCCTCTCCGCGGACCACCCGCGCCTGGCGATGCTGGAGGCCGAGGCCAAGGCCCTGCGCGCCGACGAGAAGTCGTGGAAGAAGTCGGTCGTCACCGAGCGCAACGAGGGCCGCAACCCGCAGCTCGAGGCCATCGAAGGCCGCATCGCCGAGGCCAGCGCCGCGCGTGAGGCCGCCCTGGCCCGCGAGCGCGCCCTGAGCCAGCTCGGCGCCGACGCCAACGCCAACCTGGAGCGCCTGCGCGTGGTCGAGGGCAAGGCCGGTGAGCTGCTCCGCACGCTGCGCGCCACCGAGGCGCACGTGAGCGAGCTCGAGGGCCGCCGCGCCGCCGCCATGGACGCCGCGCGCTCCCCCGCGTCGATGTTGACCCTCCTGGAGCCGCCCGAGGCCCCGTCGCGCCCGCGCAAGTCGCTGCGCAAGCTGGTGGCGGCCGCCTGCACCGTGCTCGGGCTCCTCTTCGGCGTGCTGTACGTCGTCGCGGGCGCCCTGCGCGGCCTGCGCGTGCACACGGCCAGCGAGGCCGCCTTCTGGGGCCGCGCGCCCACCGTCTATTCGTCCGAGTGGCCCATCCACGGCGAGGCCGACGACGTGAAGCTCGACCTCGCGGCCCAGCTCGACAGCGCGCCAGGCACGACGCTGATCGTCCCCGCCGGCACGCAAGAGCTGGCCCTGGCCCGAGAGCTGGCCGCGCTCGCCAACTGGCCCGCGCACGACCCGGAGAGCAAGGCCCGCGTCCAGGTGTGGCTCGAGGACGCGCAAGGCCCCGCCCTGCGCCGCGCCGTCCGCTCCGCCGATCGCGTGCTGCTCATGGTCGGCGCCGGCGAGCACTCCGGCCTCAAGCTCGCGCAGCTCCCTGGCCGCATCGGCGCAGAGCGCAGCTACGGCTTCGCCCTCCTCGGTGTGGCCGGCTGGCTGTCCGCGCTGCCCGACACCTGCGGCGACGCGAACTCGTTCTGGAACCCGCGCAAGGACGGCCCGCGCCTGCGCGTGGTCGCGTCGGCGTAGAGCAAGAACAAACAGAAGAGCTTCACAGGAAGGAAAGAAGGAAGGGGTGTCGGCCGGTGATCTGGCGACACCCCTCGCTCGTTCCTGGAAGCTTTTTTCCTTCTTTCCTTCCTGTGAAGCAGTTGCTCTTGTTCTTACGCTCGCTCGCTGACAGTCGGCGTCTGCTCCGACGCCCCGCTCCGCGTGCGCATCCGCTGCATCATCGCCAGCGCCAGGAACAGCGGGTTGCCGATGAGGTAGCGGCGCGCCATGCGGCGCGGCTCCTTCAACAGACGGAAGAGCCACTCCAGGCCCATCTCGCGCCAGGCGAGCGGGGCGCGCTCGACGCGGCCGGCGAAGAAGTCGAACAGGCCGCCCACGGTCACCGCAGTGGTGTTCGGCAGGTCCGCGAGGTGATTCCAGACCCACGCCTCTTGGATCGGCGTGCCCATGCCCACCAGCACCAGCGCGCCGCGCAGGCGACGCACGCGCGCCGACAGCAGCTCCGACTCGCGGTGGCCGAGGTACCCGTCCGACACGATCGGGATCTCGAGGCCCGGGAAGTTCGCGCGCAGCCGCTCGGCGCAGGCCTCGGCGACGCCCGGCTTGCCGCCGATGAGCACGACGGGCAGCTTGCGGTCCGCAGCGCCCGCGCACAACAGCGGGAGCATGTCGGTGCCGTTCACGTTGTGCGGCAGCGAGAGCCCGAGGAGCTGCGCGGCGATGCGCAGGCCCACGCCGTCGGGCAGCACCAGGTCCGCCCGCTCGAGCTGCTTGGCGAGCGCCGGATCAAAGTACGCGAGGTTGAGCGCGTGCGGGTGCGCGAAGAGCACCAGCTTGGCCCGGTTGCGTCCCGGCGTGAGGATGGCCTCGGTGGCCTCCGCGATGGTGATCGCGTCCACGCGCGAGGAGACAATGAACGGCCGCCGCTCGACGCGCGCCGGCTTGCCCGACGAGAGCACCGAGGCGATGAGCGCGCGCAGCGCCACGCCGGCCTTGCCGCCCGGCTTGGCCAGCCACTCGCGCTCGGCCTTCACCGCGTCCATGTACTCGATGCCGAGCTGCACGCGCGCTTCCACGGGCGAGAGGAAGCCGCGCGGCAGGCTCTCCTCGAGCCGCGAGCCCACGAACGGGCTCTTGCCGCGCAACACGTCCCACAAGCGGGCGCGAGGCAGGAGGGTCGTGCGCGGCTCCGCTGACACCGGGGCCAAACGCACAGGCGCCCCCCAGGCGCGTGCTTGAGGCAGCTCTTCGTGCAAGAGCTGCGCGGACGGGTTCACCATGGAGGCCGGCTCCTTTGCGCCCAGACATCGGCGCACCCCTCCACACAGCAATCCGCGGACCAGCCAAGATCCTCAATGAATCCAATGGGACGCGAAGATCTACGGGGCGCCCGAAGTCTCAGCTTGAAACAGCGGCCGTCGCAGGCTGCGCATCGCGCGCCG
>JAFEBC010000377.1 GCA_018266095.1 Deltaproteobacteria bacterium | reverse complement strand
GGTGGTGTCGAGCGAGACCTTGTACGCGACGCCCGCGGGGAAGCTCTTGGCGAGGCGCTCCATGGTGGCGCGGAGCTGCTCGGCGACATCGAGCGCGTTGGAGCCCGGCGACTGGAACGCGGCGACCACGGCGGCAGGCTTGCCGTTGAACGAGCCGTACTGGCCGTAGTTGAGCGAGCCCAACTCGATGCGCGCGACGTCCTTCAGGCGCACGATGGAGCCGTCCGGATTCGCCTTCACGATGACCGCTCCGAATTCTTCAGGAGTGTTCAAGCGGCCCTGCGCGCGCACGGTGTACGTGAGCTGTTGTCCTGTCGGCGCGGGCTCGGCGCCGATCTGCCCCGCGGGGTTCACCACGCTCTGAGCGCGCACCGCCGCGGACACATCGCCCACGGTCAGGCCCAGGCGCGCGAGCACGTTCGGATCGAGCCACACGCGCATCGAGTAGTCGGACGAGCCGAGGTTGCGGATGTCGCCCACGCCGCGCACGCGCAGGAGCGCGTCGTTCACGTTGATGAGCGCGTAGTTCGAGAGGAACGCGGGATCGTAGCGGCCGTCCGGCGAGTAGAGCGAAAACACCATCAGCGGGAAGGCGAGCGACTTCTTGATCGTGACGCCGAAGTTCTTCACGTCGTTCGGCAGGAACGGCTGCGCCTGCGAGTAGCGGTTGTTGACGAGCACGTTGTCGACGTCGATGTCGGTGCCGACGTCGAAGGTGACGATCATGTTCATGCTGCCGTCGTTGGCGTTGGTCGACTGGATGTAGAGCGAGCGGTCGACGCCGTTCATCTGCTGCTCGATGGGCGTGGCGACGGACTGCTCGATGGTGAGCGCGTCGGCGCCCGTGTACGTGGTGGTGAGGTTGATCTGCGGCGGCAGGATCTGCGGGAACTGCGCGATGGGCAGCCCGAGCAGCGAGATGACGCCGATGAGCACGGTGCAGATCGCGATCACCATCGCCACGATCGGTCTGCGTACGAAGAACTCAGACATGGGTGCTCCTCGGATCCCTGCGCTCGCGGCTCGCGGCCGCGTCGTGCTTCCCTAGTTCTTCACCGTCGCCGTGCGGCCGGGCTCGCTCGCGGGCGCGCCGGGCGCGGGCTGCGGCTTGGCGTCGACGAGCGCGCCGTCAGCGATCTTCTGCACGCCCTCGACCACGATGCGCTCGCCCTCTTGCAGACCCTTCTCGATGATGCGCTGACCTTGCGCCGACTGGCCCACCTCGACCTTGCGCAGCGACACCTTGTTGTCCGCGGCCACCACGCCCACCGAGTACGTCCCCTGCACGGAGATGAGCGCCTTCTCGGGCACGGTGATGACGCCCTTGCCTTCGCCCTGCTGCTCGATGCGCACGCGCGCGTACTGGCCGGGCCGCAGCGCGCCGGTCGGGTTCGGCACCAGCGCCTGCACCTGGATCGTGCCGGTGCTCGCGTCGATCTGCCGGTTCACAGAGACGATCACGCCTCTCTTGGCGAAGGTGGTGCCATCGCTGAGCACGAGCTGGATGCCGGGATCACCGCCGTCGGCCACGCCGCCTTTGTCGAACTTCAGGAACTGCTTCTTGGCCCACGCGAGATCGCGGTGATCGAGATCGCGGAAGCGCTCGGGATGCCGCACGTAGTCGTTCTCGCTGAGCGGGAAGTTCACGCGCACCGGATCGAGCTGCGACACCGTGGCGAGCAGCGTGGGTCCATCCTGTCCGACGAGATTTCCCGCGCGCACGAGCGCCACGCCCGCGACGCCGCTGATGGGCGCGTGGATCTGCGTGTACGAGACGTTGAGCTGCGCCTGCCGCAGCGCCGCCTTGGCCGCGTCGACCTGCGCGTTCGCGTCCAGCGCCGCCGCCTGCGCGTTGTCGAGGTCCTGCTGCGAGCTCATGCCCGTCTTGATGAGGCCCTGCGCGCGCTCGAGCTGCGTCTGGTTGCGCGACTGCGCCGCCTGCGCCCGCGCGAGGTTGGCCTTCGCCGACGCGAGCGCGGCCTGGTACTCGGCGCCCTCGATGGTGAAGAGCACCTGGCCCTGCTTCACCGCGCCGCCGTCCTTGTAGAGCTGATTCTCCAAGATGCCGCGCACGCGCGCGCGCAGCTCGGCGTTGACGTAGCCGTCGAGCGTGCCCACCGCCTCGACGAAGAGCGGCAGGTCACGCTTGGCCAACGTCTGCACGAACACCGTCGGCGGCGGCGGGGCCGGAGGTGCGGCCTTCTGCGTCGCGCCGCAGCCGAGCGCGAGCAACGCGAACGCGATCCGATGCGCTTTCAATAGACACACTCCGCGTTGATGAGCACTGCGTTGGCGCGCGCCTGCGCGACCTGGAACTCGAGGAGGGCGAGCGCGTTCTCGGCGTTGCGCAGGCTCTGCGCCGAGGTGACGAGGTCGAGGCTGGTGCCGATGCCCTGCGCCCAGCCGTCGCGGATGCGCGCGTCGATGCGCTGCGCGGTGTCGCGCTGCTCCCTGGCCAGATCGCGCGAAGCGGTGAGTACGCTGACCGCGCGATCGGCACGCGCCGAGGAGATCACGGCGTTGAGCCGCGTGTCCTCGAGGGCGGCGCGAGCGAGCGACACCTGGGCCTGCGCCTGCTGCAGCACGCCGTAGCGGACGCCGCCGTCGTAGAGAGGGAACCAGAGCGTGGCGCCGACGGACCAGGTGGTGAGCGGTGAGAGCGAGGTGGCGCTCGCGTGCGCCAGCGAGGAGGTGACGTTGACATACGGCGAGGCCTGGAGCTGGGCATCCCTCACGCTGCGCTCGGCCACCTCGAGGCGCAGCTTCGCGGCCTGCAGGTCCGGACGCTGCTCCAGCTCGTGGTTGAGCTTGCACGTCTTGGCGACCGCGTCCTCGAGCTGCGTCAGATCGAGCTGGACGTTCGCCGACATCGGCCTGTCGGAGCCGAGCAGCGCCCCGAGCGACTCGCGGGTCTGCGCCAGCGATTCGTCGCCCGCGATGAGCTGCGCGCGCGCCAACGCGACGTCCTGCTTCGCGCGGTCGCGGTCGAGCTCGGTGCCCTGCGCGTATTGGAGCCGCGCCTCGGTGAGCGCCAGCCGCTCGAGCGCCGAGCGCAGGCCCACGCGATTGAGCTCCGCGACGCGCGCCGCCGCCAGCGTGGACAGGAGCTGCGCCACCACGTTGGACGCCAACTGCCGGCGCGTGTCCGCGAGCGAGAGCCTCGCGGCGTCGACGTTGCGCTGCGCGGTGCCGAGCCCGTAGAGAGCGCGGGGCTGCACGATGTTCCACGAGAGCGTCGCGCCCAGATTCCACACGTCGGGCGGCGGCGACTCGAAGGTGGTCCCCGCGAGCGTGAACATCTCGGTGTTGAACTGGTGCAGGATCCCCGCCTGCGCCGTGAGCGTCGGCAGCACCCCAGCGAGCGCGATGCGCTGCTGGCCCTGCGCCGCCACCACGGCCTGGGCGCTCGCTTGATACGACGGCGACCGCGCGCGGATGAGGTCGAGCGCTTGCGTCCACGAATCGATCCCGAGCTCGGCGGCCTTGGGCGGCGCCAGCATCGCGTCGGTCACCTGCGGTACACGGAGCGTGGCAGACGTGGCCGTTCCGGTCTGCGCGCGCACCCCCAGCGCACCGCAGAAGAGCGGGATCCAGATCATCCAAGAGCGGAAGCGCACGCCAGGATCTCCTCGGAGTTACCGCGACTTCGGGGGTGCTTGTTGCATGGAATCGTGGACTCGTCTACGAATTCGTGGACATGTCCATCGATGCCGATCAAGCGGTTGCGTTTCTCGAGTTGTTCGGAAACGTGAAACGCACGATGTTCCTGGTGGGTTGGCGCGCGCTGTCCGACCTGGGTCTGGGTCCGACGCAGATGCGGCTGATGCGCCAGTTGGCCAAGGCGGGGCCGCAGGCGCAGACCGATCTGGCGCGCACCACAGCCACGGATCCGTCCGCCACCTCACGCGCGCTCCGCTCGCTGACCGCGATGGGCTGGATCCGCTCTGTCAGAGGAGAGCTGGACAAGCGCGAGAGCCTGATCATGCTCACGGCGGTCGGCGAGAAGGCGCTGCCGCCCATCGAGCGCGCCTACCGGAAGATGGCCAGGGACATCACGCGCGAGCTCGACGCGAAGGACGTGGCGGCCTTCGAGCGCCTGGCCATGAAGCTGCTGCGTCTGGCCGATGAGCCGGCGCCGCTCCCGCGCAAGAAGCGGCCGCAGACCTGGTGACGCGCGTTCCTCCCGTGAGGGCGACGGTCCTGCTAGGCTGAAGACGTGCCTGGCCCCGGAAGTTCGCTCGGAAACACCGGATCTGCGCATCCCTCGCGCTCGATCGGCGGGCGCTTTCGAGTGCGGCAGACGCTCGGTGTCCAAGGCGCGGTCGAGACGCTGCTCGCGTTCGATCTGCAGTCGTCGCGCGAGGTCATCGTGCGCACTGCGCCCCAGACCGCGCTGCCTTCGGCGACGTGGATGCGGCTGGTGCACGAGGCGGCTGTGCTGGAGACGCTGGAGCCGCTCGATCTCTCGCGGCCGATCGCGACTGGCACCGACGCGGGCGTGGTCTATCTCGCGACCGAGTTCGTGCCGGGGATCACGCTCGCGCAGCGCCTCACGCGCGGGCCGCTCACGGTGCACGAGACCTTGTCCATCGCGGCCTCCGTGCTCACCGCGCTGCACGCCACCCACGAGCGCGGCATCCTGCATCGCGATCTGCACCCGGAGCGCCTCATCGTCGCCGCCGAGGGCGTGATCGAACGCGCGACCCTCGTCGGCTTCGGCTTCACGCGCAGCCTGGCGCACGAGCTGTCGCTGCGCGATCTGCCGGCGAGCGCGGCCCTGCACGTCTCGCCTGAGCAAGCGGGGCTCATCGAGCGCGGAGTCGATGGACGTTCCGACCTGTATTCGGTCGGCGCGGTGATGTTCGAGTGCCTGACGGGCCAACCTCTCTTCGCGGGGACGTCGCTGGGCGAGATCCTGCGCAAGCACCTCACGAGCCCGGTGCCGCTGCTCGCGGGCCGGGTCGCTGGCGTGCCGCGGGTGCTCGATGAGCTGCTCGAGCGCCTGCTGCGCAAAGATCCGCGCGACCGCTACCAGTCGGCGCAAGCGGCGCTGGCCGACGTGATCGCGCTCGACGAGGCGCTGGCGCGGGGCATCGCCGAGCCCACGCTGGTGGTGGGCCTGCGCGATCGCAGGCGCTCCCTCGCCGAGCCGCGGTTCGTCGGGCGCGAGGCCGAGGTGTCGTCGCTCGAGGTCGAGCTCTCGCGCGCGGCCGCGGGCAACGGGCGCCTGGTGGTGATCGAGGGACCCTCTGGCGCAGGCAAGAGCCGTCTGCTCGACGAGTTCGCGCGCGTGGCGACCCGGCGCGGCGCGTTCGTGCTCCGTGGGCGCGCGAGCGAGACGGAGGCGCAGCTCGCGGGGCATCTGCTCGCGGGCCTGAGCCGCAGCGTGGTGAGTGAGCTGCTCGAACGGCCGGCGCTCCGTCAGCGTCTGGCCACGGCGCTGGAGGGGCGTACGCACGCGTTGCACTCGCTCTTCCCCGAGCTGGCGCAGGTGCTCGGCGAGTCCGCGCTGCCCGGGGGTCCCGAGCTGTACGGCGAGCAACGCACCGTCGAGGCGCTCGCCGTGCTCTTCGGCGCGCTGGGCGATCGCGAGCGGCCGCTGGTGTTGATGCTCGACGACTTCCAGTGGGCGCCGGATCGCGCGGTGCGCCTCGCGTTGGAGTGGGCGCGGCGCGCGGGCAACCTGCGGGGGCAGGTCTTCGTGTCGTTCGTGGTGGCCACGCGCGCAGACGAACTCGGGCCACATCATCCCGTGCGTGCGCTCTCGGCGGAGGGCGTGCGCCTCGAGCTGCCGGCGCTCACCGCGGACGAGATCCGCCAGCTCGCTGACTCGATGGCCGGGCCGCTTCCGGCCTAGGCGCTGCTGCCCGTGGAGCGGCTGGCGGCGGGCAATCCATTCCTCGCCGTGGCCGTGGTGCAGGGACTCGTCGAGAGCAACGCGCTGGTCGGCGGCGCCGAGGGATGGCGCGTGGACGCGAGCAAGCTCTCGTTCGTGCAGTCGTCCCGGCAGGCCGCGGCGGTGCTCGCGCGCAGGCTCGAACAGCTC
>JAFEBC010000376.1 GCA_018266095.1 Deltaproteobacteria bacterium | reverse complement strand
CGTGCACCGGTTCAAGATCGATCCGCGCTCGCTGCCGCCGGGGTCCGAGGTGATCGAGGACGGCGCGGTGACCATGAACCTGACGCGCGGGCTCGATGCGCGCGCGAACCTGGGCGTGACGTGCAAGTCCACCGCGGTGGGCCCGGATCGCATCGTGAAGAAGGAGGTGCCGCCGCCTCCGCCGCCGCCTCCTCCGCCCACGCCGCCGCACCAGCTCGAGATCGACGTCGCCGCGCTCTCGGTGAAGGTGGACGACGTGCCGCTCTCGCTGCCGCGCGCGTCGCTCGCGCACGTGGCCGCGCCGGGCGAGGAGCAGTTCGTGATCGTGCCGCCGGGCGGGCTCACCGGGCCGCTGCAGTTCGTGTCGCAGCTCGGCTCGGGGCCGCTGCCGGAGGGCTGGGTGCTGCGCGTCGTGGGCGAGGGCGACAAGGAGCTGGGGATCGCGCAGGGGAAGGGCGCGCCGCCCGCGGCCATCTCGGTGAACCTCGCGCCCGTTGAGCCCGGGCACACGCTGCGCGCGCAGCTCGAGGTGAGCGCGCCGCAGGGCTCGTCCGCGGGCGCGCCGATCTGGATGTCGACCATCGCGCCTCCGCCCGAGGCGCAGGTCGTGCAGAGCACCGTCCTGCACGGCGTGCTCTTCGACGAGGCGAACGCGAACCCGACGCGCGAGCTCGTGCGCAAGCTGCAGCCCATCATCGATCAGGCGAAGGCGGACCCGACGCTGGAGGTGCGCGCCGAGGTGCACACGGCCAAGGAGGGCGCGCCCGAGGCGCAGCAGAAGCTCTCGAACGACCAGGCCGCCAAGGTGCGCGAGCTGCTGGCGGCCGCGGGCATCGCCGCGCAGCGCGTGAAGGCCGTGGGCCGCGGATCCGAGGTGCCGCTGCAGCTCAACGTGACCGATCGCGGGCGCCAGCAGAACCGGCGCATCGACTTCAAGCTGGTGCACCCGCCGCCGCCCCCGCCCGCGCCGGTGGCGCAGAAGGTCGAGCAGCTCGCGACGCTCGACGGCAAGCCGATGGCCGCGCGCGTGGAGCTGCCGGCCGACCAGAAGGCCGAGCTGGTGCTGCGCAACGTGAACGGAGGCCGCGCGAAGTTCCTCATCGGCGCCGCCGAGCAGGTCCTGGGCGACGGCGCGGTGACGGTGCGGCTCGACCCTGTGCTGGGGCAGATGGACCTGGGCGCGCTCAAGCTGTCCTTGCCGCTGCTGAACATCGATCTCGGTGAGCTCGTCGACGGCAACGCCGACGCCCACGTGCCGCTCGATGGCGGCGAGCCGCGCGTGCTCTCGTTCACGCTCACCTCGCACGTGTTCGGCGCGCAGGCCTGGTCCTTGGAGGTGCGCGCGGCCAATGGAACGGTCGTGCATCACGAGGGCGCCGAGGGCGCGCCGCCGCAGCAGCTCGCGTGGCCGCAGGGCAAGAAGCTGGAGCCGGGCGTGTACACCGCGCAGCTCGAGGTTCGCGATGCCACGGGTGTGGGCAAGAGCCCGCAGGTCATCTTCGAGGCCGCGCCGCCGCCCGAGCCGGCGCGGCGCGATCAGCTCCTCGCCGGCTCGCTGTTCCCGGGCCGCTCGCAGAAGCTGTCGGCCGATGGCCTGAAGCAGATGAAGAAGCTGGCGCCGCTGGTGCTGGCGGCCGCGGGCGACAAGGGCCGCGTGCAGCTCGACGTGTTCAGCGACGACGGTGAGGACGCCGGTCCGGTGACCGCGGGCCGGGCCGCCGCGCTCAAGGCGCAGCTCGTGTCGCTCGGCGTGGCCGACGAGAAGATCCAGGCGCGCGGACGCGGGGCCGCCACGCCCATCGCGCCCAACGCCACGGCGCCCGGCCGGCGCGCGAACAACCGCGTGGTGCTGTCGGTGTACGCCGCGCCCAAGCCGCTCCCCGAGCTCGAGGCGATGCCCGTGCGCGTCCAGGTGGGCGAGGTCACGCTGCGGCCCGACGGCAAGGCGTTCGTTGGTGAGCTCAAGCGGGCCCCGGACGCGCTGTCGATCCAGGCCCAGCTCCCGCGCGGCGCCTCGCTGCAGGGCGTGATCCCGCTCCGCCCTGGCAAGAGTCAGGAAGCCAAGACCGACGCGAAGGCCATGGTCTCGCAGACGCAGCCCGTGACGGGCTCGGCCAGCGCAACCAAGGCCGCGGCGCACGCGAACGTGGAGGCGCCGCTGGTCATCGGCGAGCTGCCCCCGCTCGTGCCGCTGCCGAACGCAGGGACCTCGTCGAGCGCCGCGCCGAACGCCAGCGCTCCTGCCAGCGCCAACGCCAACGCAAACGCTCCCGCCAACGCAAACGCTCCCGCCAACGCAAACGCCAACGCAAACGCCAACGCTCCCGCCAACGCGACCTCCGGCGCCCCCGTCCCCGCGGCCGACCTCACCGTGATCCTCCCGCCTCAGGGCGCCCCACTGCAGTCCGAGGGCCTCTGGGTGAAGGGCCACACGCTCGCGACCAACACGCTCACCATCAACGGCCAGAAGGTCACGCTCGACGAGCGCGGGCACTTCCAGGTGCGCGTCCCGTTCACGCGCGGCGCGCAGAAGCTCACCATCGCCTCGCTCGACACCGAGGGGAACCAGGCCTTCATCGAGCGCGACTTCACCGTGAACCCGGACGGCCTCTTCGTGCTGCTCGTCGGCGACGGCGAGGGCGGCCAGGCGGGCGCGCAGCTCGACGGCGCGGGCGACCGCTACGACGGCTCGGGCTTCTTCCTCAAGGGCCGCGCCGCGGGCGTCATCGACGGCCGCTGGGACACGTCCAGCAAGCTCGGTGGCGCGTTCAAGGAAGTGCGCCTCCTCGGCGAGTTCGACACCAGCCGCCGCAACGCGCCCGACGCCTTCAAGGACCTGCTCGATCCGGCGCGCTTCTACCCGAGGGACGGCGACAGCGGCACGCTCACGCAGTTCGCCAACGCGCGCGGGCCCGTGTATCTCCAGCTCCAGGCCGACCAGAGCCGCCTCGTGGTCGGCGACTTCCACACGCAGCTCAGCTCGCCCGGCGAGCAGCTCTTCCGCTACGACCGCACGCTCAGCGGCGCCGCGCTCGACTTCGTCAAGGAGGGCACCTCGCTCTTCGGCAAGCCCGGCGCGCTCGACACGCACCTCGCGGCCTTCTTGAGCACCGGCGACGACCGCCTGCACCACGCGCACGCCGAGCTGCGCGGCACGGGCGGCTCGGTGTACTGGCTCAAGAACAGCGACGTGGTCGAGGGCAGCGACACCGTGCGCCTCGTGGTGCGCGACGAGAACACCGGCCTCGAGCTGCTCCGCGTCGACCTCGCGCGCAACACCGACTACACCATCCGCGAGGCCGAGGGCCGCATCCTCTTCAAGCAGCCCATCCCCAGCACGGCCGACGCGAGCCTCCTCACCAACACGAACTACACCACCTCGCTCACGGGCCACCCGGTGTTCGTGGTGGTCGACTACGAGTACCGCGGCACGCTCGACGACGGCACGGGCGGCGGCGGCGTGCACTTGCAGGAGACCTTCTTCAACACCGTCACGCTCGGCGGCGGCTTCGTGCAGGAGAACCACACCGCGGGCCAGAGCTACCTCCTCGGCGGCTTGAACCTCGGCATCCGCCCGCGCGCGCGCACGTACGCCACCATCGAGGTCGCGCAGTCGAGCGGAAGCGACGCCGAGAACTACGCCAGCAACGACGGCGGCATGACCTTCGGCACGCTGGGCGCGAACTGCATCGATCGCGGCGCGGACCTCTACGCCTGCAACGCCACCGGCCGGGCCCTGCGCGCCGAGTTCGGCTTCGAGCTGGCCGACTGGATGAAGCGCGCCCCGCCGCCTGCGCCCGCGCCCAGCGAGAGCTCCAGCACGTCGACCCTCGGCGGCGTGTTCATCCCGGGCGCGTCCACGAGCACGCTCGCGTCCGCCTCGACGTCCACGCCCACGCTCGCCTCCGCCTCGACGTCCACGCTCGCCTCCGCCTCGACGTCCACGCCCGTGTTCCCCGCGCCTTCCATGCCGGCCTCGACCGACCTCGGCCTCTTCAAGATCCCCGTCGCGCCCGGCACCTCGTTCCCGCGCGCGTCGGCCGCGCTCTCGCCGGACCTCCTGCGCCTCTCGGGCTACCTCGAGTTCGTCGATCGCGGCTTCGCGGCCAACGGCTCGCTCACCGACCAGGGCTCCACCAAGGGCGGCCTCGCCGTGCGCTTCACGCCCACGCTGCTCACCACCGTCACCGCGCGCTTCGATCAGGTCGGCTCGGACCTCGCGCTCGGCTTCGACTCGGCCAACGGCTACACCATCTCGCGCGTCACCCGCCGCTTCACCGCGCTGCAGCTCGCGCACACCTTCGGCGACGCGGCCACCGGCCAGGGCAACCTCACGCTCATCGCCGAGCTCTCGGACACGAACACGGACGACCCCACCAACGGCTCGGCCAGCACCGACCAGGCCATCCTCGGCGGCGTCTACAAGGCCGCTCCGAACCTCACGCTCGCGCTGCAACAGGCCATCGCCTTCGCCGCGGACGACAAGCAGCTCCCCAACTCGGGCGACCGCCTCACCACGGCCGCCTCCGCGACCTACAAGCTCAACGACCTCCTCTCGGCGCAGCTCACCGAGACCATCAAGTGGAGCGGCGAGAACGCCACCACGCTCGGCCTGCGCTCGCCCCTGTTCACCGGCGGCAGCGTCTACGCCAACGAGCGCTTCTCGCTCTTGGGCAGCCAGCTCCAGTCGACCACCATCGTCGGCGCCGAGCAGCGCCTCGGCCGCGGCACGCGCATGTACGGCGAGTACCAGCTCGACAACCAATCGAGCGACGCCGCCCAGCGCGCGGTAGTCGGCCTGATGAACCGCTTCGAGCTCCGCCCCGGTGTGTTCACCACGCTCTCTTACGAGCGCGTACAGGTGATGGGCAACATCGGCCTCTCGGCCACCGGCGCGGAGACCACGCTCAGCGGCATCAGCGGCACCGTGCCGGGCTCCACGCTGGG
>JAFEBC010000375.1 GCA_018266095.1 Deltaproteobacteria bacterium | reverse complement strand
GCGAAACGGAGCGGAACGAAGTGAAGCGAAGTGAAGCACGGCTGCGCCAGCAGCCGCTGCGGCCTTGAGGCGCCCGTGAGGCCCGCGCCAGACTGGGGTCCCCGAGCAGCCAAGAACTCGGACGGACAGAGCAGCGTTCGGCAGAGCCGAACGCGCAGCTCGGAGACAGCAAGCAGGCCGTGGACCAAGTGAGGCCAGCCCGGGCAACGCAACCGAGCAGCAGTCGTGTTCCCGTCCGCCAACGCCAACGCCAACGCCAACGCCAACGCCAACGCCAACGCTCAACGCCAACGCCAACGCCAACGCTCAACGCCAACGCTCAACGCCAACGCTCAACGCCAACGCTCAACGCCAACGCTCAACGCCAACGCCAACGCCAACGCCAACGCCAACGCCAACGGCACCGCGCCCAGTGCACCCACCCCGCGATTGGCCTTACACTCCCCCCGATGCCCGCCTTCCCCCCTCCGCCAGCCCCCGACCGCCGCGCCGTCCGCTCTCGCGCGCGCCTCCTCGCCATCCTGGCCCTTCCCGCGCTCTGCCTCCTCTGCGCCGCCGCCGCCTTCGCCACCAAGGACCCCGCCGGTCCCTACAAGAAGCTCGACGTCTTCAGCCACGTCCTCTCGCTCATCGAAAACAACTACGTCGAACCCGTCGACGAATCGCGCCTCATCTACGGCGCCATCGACGGCATGGTGCGCACGCTCGACCCGCACACGAACTTCATGGACCCGCGCTCGTACGCGGGCCTGAAAGTCGAGACCGACGGCGAGTACGGCGGCGTCGGCCTCGAATTGGCCAACAAGGGCGACGACGTCATCGTCATCAGCCCGCTGCAGGACACGCCCGCCGCCCGCGCCGGCATCATGAGCGGCGACCGCATGATCGAAGTCGACGGCGTCAGCACGCACGGCCTGCGCGAGCCCGACGTGACCCGCGCGCTCAACGGCCCGCCCGGCACGCGCTGCGTGGTCAAGACGCTGCGCGACGGCTGGAGCGAGCCCAAGACCTTCTCGATGGTGCGCGACGTCATCCGCATCGTCTCCGTGGACGAGAAGCTCTTCGACAAGCGCCTCGGCTACGTGCGCATCAAGTCGTTCCAGGACCGCACCGACGCGTACTTGAAGCGCTCGCTCGAGGTGCTGCGCGCGCAGGGCGGCGGCGAGCTCAAGGGCCTCGTGCTCGACCTGCGGCAGAACCCGGGCGGCCTGCTCGACCAGGCCGTGCGCGTCGCCGATCGCTTCATGGAGGGCGGCGTCATCGTCACCACCAAGGGCCGCGGCGGGCGCCACGTGGAGGTCGAGCGCGCGCACACAAAGGAGACCGAGCCCGACTATCCGATGGTGGTGCTGGTCGACGGCGGCACCGCGAGCGCGTCGGAGATCGTCGCGGGCGCGCTCCAGGATTCGGGCCGCGCGGCCGTGCTCGGCACGCAGACGTTCGGCAAGGGCAGCGTGCAGACCGTCATCGAGCTCGAGGACGGCTCGGGCTTGAAGCTCACCATCGCGCGCTACTACACGCCCTCGGGCCGCAGCATCCAGGAGAAGGGCATCACGCCGGACCTCGTGGTGAAGGGCCTCTCCGAGGACGAGAGCATGCGCGAGAAGAGCCTCCCGGGGCACTTCAAGGGCGAGGACGACAAGGCCGACAAGAAGCCCGAGGGCGCGCCCGACAAGGACAAGCCGGCGGCCGTGGCGAGCGCGACGCAGCCGGGCGATCCGGGCGATGACCCGCAGCTCAAGGCCGCGCTGGAGACGCTGCGCAACTGGCAGAACTTCCGCGCCCAGAAGGCCGCGCGCACGGGGACGCCGTGAACGCTCGTTCGATCACGGCGCCGCTGATCGCCATCGCCGCGGCACTGCTCCCTGCGCCGCGCGCGTCTGCGCAGGAGCGCACCACCTGCACCGCCATCGCCTTCACCCGCGACGCAGAGGGCGCCCGCGCCGCCGCGCAGTTGATGGTGCTGCTCGAATCCGCCGTCCGCCGCAACGGCGCCTTCGTCTACGTGGACCTCGCCGACGCCGCCGATCCCAAGGGCTCCGAGCGCCGCTTCTCGCTCTCCCAGGACGCCGCCGACGCCTTCGCGCACGCCAAGGAGGCCTACGACGGCCTCGAGTTCGAGGGCGCCGCCGACCACGCGCGCAGGGCCGCCACCCTGGCCTCGAACGGCCCGCTCGCCGACCGCCGCGAGTCGCTCTCCAGCGCGCTCCTGCTCTCCGCGGCCGCCCGCTACTACACCGGCGACGAGAAGGCCGCGCGCAACGACTTCGATCTCCTGCTCGCCGTCGACCCCGGCGTCTGGCTCGACCCGCGCGCGTGGTCGCCGGAGGTCGAGGCCGTCGCGCTCGACGAGAAGTTCCGCCTGCAGCCGCTGCGCAAGGCCACAGCCCACGTCGACGCGCGGCCCGTGAACGCGCGCATCTTCGTCGACGGCTCGTTCGCGGGCATCTCGCCGCTCGACCTCCCCGGCCTCACGCCGGGCGCGCACCGGGTCACCGCGCAAGCGCCGTTCTTCTCGCACGCGGACGGCTCGCTGGACGCCAGCGGGACGCTCACGCTCAGGCTCGAGCCCACCGAGGCCGGCCGTCCGCTGGCGCAGGCCGCGCGCAAGGCCAACGACAGCTTCGGCTCGACGGCCGGCGATGAGGCCCTGCGCGCCCTGGGTCACGTCGCGGGAGCGCAAGAGGTCCTCGCCGCCTCGCTCGAGGCTCACGCGGGGGCGCTCACCGTGCACCTGGAGCGCATCTCCGTCGCCGACGGGCACCGTCAGGGGGCCGCGCAGGGCTCGATCGCGCTGGACTCGGCGGCCGGGCTCAACGCCGCCGACGCGCTCATCCGCAGCGCGCTGCGCGACGAGTGATCCTCTGGATCCAAACGAATCCCGTCGCACCTCTGACTACCTGTGAAAGTGGAGCCCCGCTGCGCGACTCGGTATTCTCACGCGCACGTGGCCCGCAATCGGCGCAAACACCCCCGCGTTCGTCCCAACGGCGGACTCTCGGCAGAGCTCTGGACGGGCGGCGGCCAGCACACCTGCGTCGTCGAGAACCTCTCCGCGGGCGGCGCCTTCCTCCAGACCACCACCGTCCACGAGCCCGGCGAGTCCGTCTTCGTCGAGTTCATCAAGCCCGGCTGGAAGAAGACCATCGCGCTCACCGCCAAGGTGACCAACGTCGTCGCCACCGCGGGTGACAGGCTGGGCGGCATCGGCCTGCAGTTCGAGGCGCTCGCCAACGACGCCCGCAACCGCGTGGACGAGCTCCTCGTGCAGTACGGCGCGCCCGTCTCCTACGCGCCTCCCTCTGAGGTCACCGACGGCCGCCCGAAGTCGATCGACCTCCCGCCCGCCGAGGACGCGGCCCGCATCGAGTACGGCCCCGTCGCCATGGCCTCGGCGATGAACGACCTCGACCCGTACATGCTCGACCTCGGCAAGCACAAGTCGGTCGCCCTGGGGAGCGAGCTGCCCCCGCCTCCGTCCACGCCGCCGCCGCGCAAGCCCATCAGCGTGCCGCCGCCCGCGAGCCACGAGCCGATGCCCGGCCTCGAGTCCGCCCATCTGATGGCGCAGTCGCAGCAGAAGCCCGTGGTCGCGCCGTGGGGCCCGCCCGACAAGCCCGCGCCGCCGCCGCTGCGCCCGGTGTCCTCGCCGAACCTCCCGCGCGTGAGCACGCCGCAGGGCATCCCGCTGTTCAACACGCCCGCGCACGGCACGCCCGCGATGGGCGTCGCGCCCGTACCGCATCCATCGAGCCCGCCCGCTGCGCCGCCCTCTGCGCCGCCCTCGACCCCGCCGGTCGTCGAAGCGCGCCTCTTGCTGCAGATCCGCGGCCTCCTGCTCGAGCTCGACGACGCCAAGCAGAAGCTCAGCCAGCGCGACGCCGAGCTGGAGAAGCTGCGCGCCGAGCTGGCGGGCCTCAAGGCCCAGTAGCCGCCCCGTTCCTCTGACGCGGTTTGACAAACCCGTGCCAGATCAGTACATTCCCGCGCCTCTGCGGCTCAAGAACCTGTTTTTCTTGAATAATTCCGCGGAACTGGAGCGATTTTCCGATGACGCCGGTGGAGTGGCTCTTTCTGGGGACGTACTTCCTCGTCCTGGTCATTCTCTCCGTCTACGGATCGCACCGGTACGTGATGGCGTACCTCTACTACAAGTACAAGGGCAACCTGCCGGTCCCCAAGGCGCAGTGGGAGACGCTCCCGCGCGTGACCGTGCAGTTGCCCATCTTCAACGAGATGTACGTCTGCGAGCGGCTCATCGAGTCGGTCTGCAAGATCGCCTACCCGCAGGACAAGCTCGAGATCCAGGTCCTCGACGACTCGACGGATGAGACGCAAGGCATCGCGCGCGCGGCCGTCGATCGCATGCGCGCGCTCGGGCACGACATCGTCTATCTGCACCGCGAGAACCGCCAGGGCTTCAAGGCGGGCGCGCTGCAGGCCGGCCTCGCGAAGGCCAAGGGCCAGTTCGTGGCCGTGTTCGACGCGGACTTCGTGCCCTCGCCGGACTTCCTCATGCGCTCGGTGCACTTCTTCACCGACGAGAAGATCGGCATGGTCCAGGTGCGCTGGGACCACCTGAACCGCGACACGAGCCACCTCACGCAGGCGCAGGCCATCTTCCTCGACGGCCACTTCGTCATCGAGCACACCGCGCGCAACCGCAGCGGGCGCTTCTTCAACTTCAACGGCACCGCGGGCGTGTGGCGGCGCGACACCATCGCGGACGCGGGCGGCTGGCAGCACGACACGCTCACCGAGGATCTCGACCTCTCGTACCGCGCGCAGCTCAAGGGCTGGCAGTTCATCTACCTGCCCGAGGTCGTCTCGCCGGCGGAGGTGCCGGTGGAGATGAACGCGTTCAAGAGCCAGCAGCACCGCTGGGCCAAGGGCTCGATCCAGACCGCGCGCAAGCTGCTGCCGCGCATCTTGAAGAGCGACCTGCCGCGCGACGTGAAGGTGGAGGCGTTCTTCCACCTGACCGCGAACCTGACCTACCCGCTGATGATCCTGCTGACGATCCTCATGCCCGTGAGCATGGTGATCCGCTTCAAGCACGGCTGGTACGAGGTGCTCCTGCTCGACCTGCCGTTCTTCTGGACGGCGACGATGTCGGTCGTGTTCTTCTACGTGGCGAGCCAGCGGGAGATCGGCGTCAAGGGCTGGAACCGCTTCAAGTACCTGCCGTTCATCATGGCGCTCGGCATCGGCCTCTGCGTGAACCAGGCCAAGGCGGTCATCGAGGCGCTCGTCGGCTACGAGACCGGCTTCACGCGCACGCCCAAGCTGGGCCAGAACGCGAGCAAGGCCGCCAAGAAGGACGCGTGGAAGACGCGCTACCGGGCGCTGGCCACCGCGCAGCCGCTCATCGAGCTGGCGCTGGGCGCGTACCTGACCTCCGCGGTGTGGTTCGCGCTCGACAAGGGCGTGTGGTTCTCGCTGCCGTTCCTGCTCTTGTTCCAGTGGGGCTTCTTCTACGTCGGCTTCATGAGCCTCCTGCAGGGACGCTCGCTGCGCTTCTGGCGCTTGTTCAAGCGCGCCGAGACCGCCTAGAGTCGCCGTTTTCATCGCTTGGGAGTGGGGGCTCTCATGGGTTCGCATCGCGCGGTCGCGCTGGCCGTCTGTCTCCTCCTCGGGACCGCTGCGCGCGGGGACGAGGAGCCGCCCAAGACCTCGCTGGAGGCGGCGCCCGGGAGTCCCGGCGTGGTCCGCAAGAGCGAGCTCGTGCAGCTGCTCGCCTCGACCGACCGCATCGCCGGCCAGCTCTCCAAGCTGCGCGGGCTGCCGCTCAAGCACCCGTTCAAGCACGGCCTGCACTCGCGGCAAGAGATCCTCGAGTACGTGATCCAGCAGATGGACCGGCACGAGCCGCCCGCCAAGCTGGCCGCGGACGAGCTGGCGCTGCGCGAGCTGGGCGTGATCGGGCCTGGCGACGACTACCGCAAGCTCCTGCTCGAGGTGCTCTCGGAGCAGATCGCGGGCTTCTATGACCCCTCGGCGCAGACGCTCTATGTCGCCGATTGGATCCCGGCGCAGGCGCAGTCCATCACGCTCGCGCACGAGATCGGCCACGCGCTGCAAGACCAGTCGTTCCCGCTCGAGGCCTTCGTCGCGGAGGACAAGGGCAACACCGACCTCACGCTGGCGCGGCAGGCGCTGGTCGAGGGCGACGGCGTCGCGCAGATGATCCTGTTCCAGATGATGCTCAACGGCATCACGGCCGACGTCTGGGCCGACGGGAGCATGGGCGACCGCCTGGCCGAGGGCATGGCCAACGAGTCGAAGCAGGGCAGCCCGGCGCTGATGCGGGCGCCGCTGTATCTGCGCGAGTCGCTCTTGTTCCCCTATGTGACCGGGCTGCGCTTCGTGTCGGCGCTGCGCAAGGGCAAGGCGTGGGACGCGGTGGATGCAGGCTTCCGCGCGCCGCCGGCGTCTACCGAGCAGGTCATGCACCCGGAGAAGTACTTCGCGCACGAGCAGCCGGTCGAGGTGAAGGTCGCGGCGCCGCCGTCGCTGGCCGCGTGGACGCGCGTCTATGACGACGTGATGGGCGAGGCTGGGTTCCTGTTCTGGTTCCGCCAGTTGGGCGTGCCCGAGAGGGTGGCCGAGCGCGCGTCGGCCG
>JAFEBC010000374.1 GCA_018266095.1 Deltaproteobacteria bacterium | reverse complement strand
GACGTCACCGCCATCACCACCCGCGAGCCCAAGCGCGACGACCACCTGCGCTCGGCCGACTTCTTCGACGTGGCCAAGTACCCGACCATCACCTTCAAGTCGACCAAGATCGAGAAGGCCGGCGGCGACAAGCTGAAGATCACCGGCGAGCTGACCATGCGCGGCGTGACCAAGACCGTCGTCCTCGACGCCGAGGGCCCGTCGCCCGAGATCCAGGCGTACGGCATGACCAAGACCGGCTTCTCGGCCACCACCAAGTTGAACCGCAAGGACTTCGGCGTCGCCTTCGGCAAGACGATGGACAACGGCGGCGCGATCGTGGGTGACGAGGTCAACGTGCAGATCGACATCGAGTTCAATCTGCACAAGGATGAGCCGGCCAAGAAGTAGCTGGCGCCCTCTCGGAGGCCTCGTTCTCGGCGAGGCAAGAGCGTGCGGAACCCTCCGTGCGTTGCAACAAGAAGCGCCGCTCGGTGACAGCCACCGGGTGGCGCTTTTTTCATGCTCGGTCGAGGAGAACAGCGACTGCAACTGCTTCACAGGAAGGAAAGAAGGAAGGTTTTGGGTGTTGGGGTGCTCACCAACCAAACCGAACCGAACGTGCAGGAGGCAACTCGCTTCCTTGTTTCCTTCCTGTGAGGCTCTTGCCGTTCGTCTTTAGGTCCGCAGCTCCGCGGCCAGGTCCTTGGCGACTGCGCGCGTCTTCTCCAGCTCATCGACGCCGAAGCTGATCGCCGCCACCGCCGGGTGACCGCCGCCGCCGAAGCGCTCGGCCATGCGGGCCAGGTTGTGCTTGCGCTCCGCTTGCCGCCACGGGTTGCTGCCGAGCGAGATCTTGCAGCGCGTGGCCGACTTGACCACCGACACCGTGTACAGCGCGTCGGGGAAGCGGTGGTACGCGATGAACTTGTTGATGTTGTCGAGGCCCAGGTCGGCGAGATCGAACGTCGCCACGCGGCCCTCGCAGGTGATGCGCTCGTTCACGAGGCCGACGATCTTCTGGTGGCGCTCGAGCAGCGGCTTCAGGGGCTCGGTGACCCACGGCTCGGCGAGCACGGCCGAGAGCGTGCGGTCGGACAGCTCGCGGATGAGGCGCGGGCACAGGCCCGGGTCCTTGGTGGCCTCGATGAGCAGCATGAGCTGCAGGGCCGGGTGCACGAGCTCGACCGCCGTCTTGGCGTCCGGGAAGAGCGCGCCGTCGATGACCTCTGCCCAGTCGATGAGCTCCTTGAGCGGGCTCGGATCCCAGCCGAACTTGTCCTTCGCGATGTCGGCGAGGAACTTCGTGCAGCTCTTGCGCGCCGGGTCCCAGAACTTCTGCGGGCTGTGCTCAGCCTCGAAGTGCGCCTTGTCGGCGGGCGTCTCGAAGGCGCTCTGGTGGTGGTCGAACCACCAGGTCAGCCGCGGGTCCTGCGCGTAGCGGAAGTCGACGCACGCGTTCTCGACGCCCGCGAACGACTCGGACGAGAAGGGCGCGCCGGCCTTGTGCGCCATGCCGAGGAACGTGGCCTGCGACGGGTCGAAGCCGGGCCTCACGCGCTCGCGGTAGAAGCGCAGGAAGGTGGCGGCCGAGGCGACGCCGTCGAAGCAGTGGTCGTGGAAGCAGATCTGCAGCGCGGGCTGGGTCATGGGTCGCGGAATCTACACGCTCGTGCGCGCGCGGGGCCAGGGTTCGCGCGGACGGGTGCGCTCTGCCTTGCGGCGGGTGTTCGACTCAGGCCTGCGCCGTCGGCCACTGCGCGAGCTGCGGCAGCTTCTGGCGGCCATCGACCACGCGGCGGCCCACGAACGGCATCACGCCGCGCTCCTTGAACGCCCGCTTCCAGGCCGCGAACGAGCCGCCCGCGCGCCACGCATCCTCTGCGGCGAGCCCCGCGTCCGGCCCGCCTTGCGCCAGCATGTACTCGACCCAGGCCCAGCGCGCGGAGGTCGGCTTCACCTCGGCCTTGCCGCGCAACAGCTTGCGGAGCTTCTCCAGCTTGCGCTCGACCTCGGCCACGCCCGCGAAGGGCGCGCCGTCCATGGGCGTGTTGCGCTTGGCCACGAAGGGCGCGCAGCCGAACGAGAGCGGCAGGATGCGCGAGAGCTCGGTGGCGAAGAGGGCCAGCTCGTCGAGGTCGTCGTCGGTCTCGCCCGGGAGGCCGACCATCAAGTACAGCTTGAACTTCGCGAAGCCAGAGTCGCGCGCGAGCTGCGCGGCGCCCAGGATCTGCTGCGCGTTCGTCTTGCGATCGAGGGCCGTGCGCAGGCGCTCGCTCGCGCCGTCCGCGGCCGTGGTCAGCGTGCGGGCGCCCGACTTCGCCAGGAGGCGCACGAGCTCCGGCTTCTTGACCAGTTGCTCCGCGCGCAGGCTCGAGATGCCGACCTCGCGGCCCGAATCCACCAACGTGCGCACGAGGTCCACGATGCGCGGATGGTCCGTCACCGCCGCGCCCACGAGGCCGACCTTGCGCGCGTGCTCCGGGATCAGCTCCAGCACACGCTCGGGCGCCACGGTGCGCATGCCGCCGTTGGTGGTGCGGCGCATGACGCAATACGTGCACCCGCGCGAGCAGCCGCGCTCGGGCTCGATGAGGAACATCGACCGCAATTCCGTGTGTGGCGTGAGGATCTGCGAGCGCGCCGGCAGGCGATCGTCGTCGGCCTTGGCGACCTCAGGCAGCACTGCCTGCGGCCCGAGATCGCCCAGCGCCGGCGCGAAGAACCCGCGCTTCCCGTGCAGCTTCTCGAGCAGCGTCCGCTTGGGCAGCCGCTCGGCCAGCGCGTCCACGAGCGTGTGAATCAGGTCCTCGGCCTCGCCCAGGATGATGAGGTCCGCGAAGGGCGCGAGCGTGGCCGGATTGGAGAACGTCAGCGGCCCGCCGCAGATGACGAGCGGCTGGCGTTCATCGCGCTCGCTCGCGTGCAGCGGCATCCCCGAGAGCGAGAGCAGCTCGAAGAGCCCCGTCAGCTCCAGCTCGTACGACACCGAGAACGCCAGCGCGTCGAAGTCTGCGAGCGGCGTCTGCGTCTCCATCGTCACCACCGGCGCGTGCGCGTCGCGGTGGGCCTGCACCTGCGCGTCGTCGTCGGGCAGGAAGGCGCGCTCGGCCGTGGCGCGCGGGTGCGCGTGCAGCTCGCGGTAGATGGTCTGGAAGCCGAGCGAGGACATGCCGACCGAGTAGGGGCTCGGGTAGCAGAGCGCGACGCGCACGTCGGCCTGCTTGTGCAGCGTGCCGACCTCGTCCGCGAGGCGGGTGCGGAGAGGGGTGTAGAGGTCCCAGCGCATTCGTGGGGCAGGGCGTATCACAGAGGGACGCGTGGGCGTTACGCGGGCCGTGAAAGGCGTTGGCGTCGAGAGCTGATCGACGCGCCGAAGGCGCAGCCGATGAGGGGCCCCCTGGGGGGGCGTTGGCGTTGGCGTTGGCGTTGGCGTTGGCGTTGGCGTTGGCGTTGGCGTTGGCGTTGGCGTTGGCGTTGGCG
>JAFEBC010000373.1 GCA_018266095.1 Deltaproteobacteria bacterium | reverse complement strand
GGATGGCCTCGGGCGTGCTCGCCTTGATCGGATCGGCGACCCCCACGAGGCCGGCCGGCTTCCCATCGACCGCCACGAACATCACCGTCTTGCCGTCGGCGCGCAGAGACTCCGCGCGCTCGGCGAGGTGGGCGGCGTCGACGCCTTGGCTCTCCATCAGCGCGCGGTTGCCGAGCGCGACAGCGCGACCGTCCACGCGCCCCTTCACGCCCTTGCCGGTCACCGACTCGAAGCCCTCTGCGTTGACCAGCGTCACGCCGCGTTCTTCGGCGCCCTTCACGATGGCCGCCGCCAGCGGATGCTCGCTGCCCCGCTCGAGGGTAGCGGCGAGCCGAAGGAGAGTCGGCTCATCGATGCCAGCCTCGGGCATGACGCTGACGAGCTTGGGTTTGCCTTCGGTCAGCGTGCCGGTCTTGTCCACGACGAGCGTGTCGACCTTCCGCATCACCTCGATCGCTTCGGCGTTCTTGAAGAGGACGCCCATGGTCGCGCCCTTCCCGGTCGCCACCATGATCGACATCGGGGTCGCTAGGCCAAGCGCGCAGGGGCAGGCGATGATGAGCACAGCGACCGCGTTGATGAGGGCGTGCGCCATGCGCGGCTCGGGCCCGACGAGCGCCCAGACGATGAACGTGCCGACCGCGATCAGCACGACGACGGGCACAAAGTAGCCGGCGACGACGTCCGCGAGCTTCTGAATCGGAGCGCGGCTCCTCTGCGCCTCCGCGACCATCGCCACGATGCGCGAGAGCAGCGTCTCGGCGCCGACCTTGTCCGCGCGCATCACGAGCCCGCCCGTGCCATTGATGGTCGCGCCGATGACCTTGTCGCCGGACTCCTTGTGAACGGGCATGGGCTCGCCCGTGACCATCGACTCGTCGATGTTGCTCTGGCCCTCGAGCACGACGCCGTCGACCGGCACCTTCTCGCCGGGGCGCACACGCAGGCGGTCACCGACGACGACCGCGTCGAGAGGCACGTCCTCTTCGCTGCCATCGGCCTTGAGACGCCGCGCGGTCTTCGCGGCCAGGCCGAGGAGCTTCCTAATCGCCGCGCTCGTCGCGTTGCGGGCGCGGAGTTCCAGGACCTGCCCGAGTAGGATGAGCGTGACGATGACGCCCGCGGCCTCGAAGTAGACAGCGACCTCGCCCTCTTCACTGCGGAACGAGGTAGGGAAGACTCCAGGCAGGACCGCGGCGATCAGGCTGTAGACGAACGCGACCGAGACGCCGAGCCCGATCAGCGTGAACATGTTGAGACTTCGGTTCTTGAGCGAGGCGACGAAGCGCACGTAGAACGGCCACGCCGACCACAGGCAAACCGGGGTGGCGAGCCCAAGCTCGAGGAACGTGCGGGTCCGCATCGAGAAGAGCTGCGAGATGGGACGGCCGGGCAGGAGATCGCCCATCGCGATGACGACGAGGGGCACGGTGAACAGCGCCGCCAGCCAGAAGCGCCGGGTCATGTCCTTGAGCTCGGCGTTGTCCTCCTCGTCGCCCGTGGCCGCCTTCGGCTCGAGCGCCATGCCACAGATGGGGCACGAGCCCGGAGCGTCGCGCACGATCTCCGGGTGCATCGGGCACACCCACTCGGTCTTCGCGACGGGGTGAGGTGCCACAGGTTCGAGAGCCATTCCGCACTTCGGGCAGGCGCCCGGGCGGTCCGAGCGCACCTCTGGGTGCATCGGGCAGGTGTACCCGCCAGTGCTGGGCGTTGCCGCCGATAGAGCGGCGGGCTGCTTTGCCGCAACATACTTGGATGGGTCGCTCGTGAAGCGGTCACGGCAGCGAGCGCTGCAGAAGACAACTTCGGAGCCATTCGCCGAATGCCGGTGCGAGCTCGTCAGCGGCACCTGCATCCCGCAGACAGGGTCGGTGGCGGTCGCCGTGCCTGGCTCTGGTCGGTGCTCGTGATGTCCGGTGTGCTCGTTCATGGTCTAGCTCCGCGTTCCTATGGGCTCTGCTCCCGAATTCGCCTGTACCGTCCGAAGACGGACACCAGCTCCTCGACCTTGCGCCTGCACTCCCGCTCGTCGCCGCTTCGAATGGCGTCGGTCACGCAGGTCTGCACATGCGACCGCAGGATGACCTCGCCAACCTTGCCGATCGCCGCTTGCACCGCGGCGAGCTGGTGCATGAGGTCGATGCAGTACCGGTCTTCGTCGACCATGCGTTCGACTGCTTGGACCTGGCCGGCGATTCGACGCAGGCGTGCACGCACCGCCTTCTTCGTCTCCGCATCCATCATCGCTTTTTGCCTCCGGGCACATGTCCTATCTCCCCATGGGGTATCGACATGGTAAGCAACTTTTGTGCCGACATGGCACGACGGGTGGGGCTCGTGGCGCAGCACCACGTCGGCGCGCCCGCAGTCGGACCGTTGCCCAGCCGAAACCGGCTGCGCGCGCATGGAATTCGCGGAGCTGCTGCAGTTGGCGCACGCACTGCGCTCGGCCCATTTCTGAGGGCCCTGGTTCGCGCGGGCCGGAGGCTCGCCCCTTGCGTATTGTAACTGCTTAGGTTACAAGAATGACCATGATGGTCACACAACAAGCCCGCGAATGGCGCTTGCGTACAGGCGACTGCTCTTCTTTTGGGCGCCCGCGTGGGGTGGATTCGGCACCAAACGTGCTTTCACCGCAGCCCGCTTGTCCGTGACCCGATGACCTCCATCCACCCCGACAGGCCGCCGCGTCTCATCGCTCGAGAGATGGCTGCCGGCTTTGGAATCATCTCCTTGGTCGCGGTGGCGATGTGCGGATTCCTGCTCGTGCTCATCAACCAGGTCTCGGGGCTGGTGATGGGAATGCGAGAAGAGGAGACAGCGATCCGTGAGGGGCTCGGGCTCGCGACCGCCGTGCGCGAACAGTACATCCACATCGCCCACCTCATGATCGAGGGGGATCGCAGCCACATCGAGCATTACCGAGAGTGGCATCGGCGCGTTCGCGAGGGACTCGACCGACTGTCGCCCTACGTGCCCGCGGAAGATCGCTGGCGGATCGCCGCGCTCGAACAGAAGACCGACGAGCTGGATCGATGCTTTTCGCCGTCTGATGCCCCGGGGTTCGAGCGAACCGACCATGCGCAGGTGGTTGCTGAAAACCGCATGATCGCGGGCCTCGCCGAGGAGGCGTCCACCCAGGCCGACGCGCTTGCGCGCGCGGTCGAATCGCGCATGGCGCACTCGCACGTGCTCGCCACCCGGGCGACACGGATTGGCCTCGTCGGCGGCGGATTGGGGGCGCTTGTCATCATCGCCCTCTCGATTGGGTTCACCATGCGCTTGCGGAAGGCGGTGCTAAGGCCGCTTGCCGAGCTAACGCGCGCCGCACGACGATTCGGGGCCGGCGAATTTGGCGCACGAGTCGGTGCGGTCGGACGCGGCGAGCTCTTGGCGCTCTCCGAGGCCTTCGATCGTATGGCTGAAGAGCTGGCGGAACGGGAGCGCCGGCTCGTTCACAACGAACGTATGGCGGCCATCGGGCACCTCGCGGCCGGTGTCGCGCATGAGCTCAATAACCCCATTGGCATCATCCGCGGATACCTGAAGACCATGGGGGCCAAGGACGACCCAGAAACGCTCGAGGAAGAACTCCAGATCCTGGATGAAGAGGCCGCGCACTGCCAGCGGATCGCGGAAGACCTCTTGGCATACGCGCGCCCGCTCGAGTTGCGCCTGGAGCGGTTTCGCATGAAGGCCTTCCTCGAGGAGACGCTCAAACGGTTTCGGGAGAGCTCCGATGGGCAGAGCGCCCACCTGGACGTAACCGCGGAGGATGTCGAGCTCACCGGCGACGTGACTCGGCTACGCCAAGTCGTGCTGAACCTCGTCCAAAACGCCGTGCAGGTCAGTCCAGACGAAGCTCCGGTGAACGTGCGCGGGCGGTTGAGCGGTGGCAGCTACGCCATCGAAGTCGCCGACCGCGGGCCCGGCATCCCAGTCGGCGATCAAGACCGAATCTTCGAGCCGTTCTACACGAAACGAAAGGGAGGAACCGGCCTTGGCCTGTCGGTGTGTCTGGGTATCGTCAAGGCGCACGGTGGGACGTTGACGGTCGACTCGCGCGAGGGCGCTGGCGCGGTGTTCCGCGTGAGCCTGCCTGTCCAACAGTCGGAGGGGGACATTGCTCGGGAAGGAGGTGTTCCGTGAGCGCCCGTGGGCCCGTCGTCCTGGTCGTGGACGACAAGCGGAACATGGTGCGCCTCATGGCGAAGGTCCTGCGCGGGGACGCGACGGTGCGGACCGCGGAAAGCGGCGCCGACGCGCTTCGCATGCTGGCGAGCGAAAGCGTCGACGTCATTCTGTGCGACTTGAAAATGCCTGACATGGACGGCCTCGACGTACTGCGGGCGGCGAAAAGGCTCCAGCCAGGGATCGAATTCATTCTCATGACGGCGTTCGCGACAGTGGGAACAGCGGTGGAAGCGCTGCGACTTGGCGCCTATGACTACCTCACCAAGCCTTTCGAGCCCGACGCGGCACGCGCGGTCGTCTTGCGCGCGCTCGGACGCGTGTCCCTGGCAAATCCCGCGAATCCTGCCGACAACGAAGTTCTGCCCGGCCTCTTGGCGCGATCGCGAATCATGCAGGACCTCGCGGAGCTCGTGCGCCGGGTGGCGAACAGCGACGCCACGGCGCTCGTGCTCGGCGAGACGGGCACCGGAAAGGAACGGATCGCTCGTGCGCTTCACCAGCTGAGCCCCCGGGCATCGGGGCGATTCGTTGCGCTCAACTGCGCGGCCATCCCAGCCGAGCTCCTAGAAAGCGAGCTCTTTGGGCACGCCAAGGGGGCCTTCACCGGAGCCGTGCGCGATCGAGGAGGGCTCTTCGAAGAGGCGCACGGTGGAACGCTCTTCCTCGATGAGATCGGCGACATGCGTCCCTCTCTCCAGTCCAAACTGACACGGGTCCTCGAGGAGCGAGCCATTCGTCGCGTCGGCGAGACGCAAGAGCGTAAGGTGGATGTTCGCCTCGTCGCCGCCACGCACCGCGACCTCGAGGCCATGGTGAAGAGCGAAACGTTTCGGGAGGACCTTTGGTATCGGCTCAACGTCGCGCTTATCCGCATCCCACCGCTACGCGATCGCCTTGACGACGTCGAGCTGCTCGCCAACCACTTCTTGCGCGAACAGGCCGAAGGCTCGCGCGGACGGCGCTTCCTCGGCTTCACCGACGCCGCGCTGGATTCGCTGCGATCCTATGACTGGCCGGGCAACGTCCGGCAGCTCCGGGCCGCGGTGGAACGCGCCTGCGTCGTGTCTCAATCGGATCGCATCGACGTGAAGGATCTCCCGCCCGAGGTCTTGGCCGCGAGAAGCAACTTCCAAGACAAAGGGCTTGCCGCCATGCCGTTGGCGGAAGCGCTCGAGCGTGGGCGGG
>JAFEBC010000372.1 GCA_018266095.1 Deltaproteobacteria bacterium | reverse complement strand
GGTCACGACGAACGTATCGCCGTTGAGCGCGCCGGTGATGGTGCCGGTGAGGCTCGACAGCGGGGCCGCGTTGATGGCGTGGGAGACGTCGTTGGCGCGGATGGTGAGCGGCGCGGGCGCGACGGTGAAGCTCGCGGTCGCGGTGGCGCTGAGGAAGTCGACCGAGCCCGTCTGCGTGGCGAGGAGGGTCACGGTGCCCGCGCCGGTGAGCGTGAGCACGTTGTTTGCGGCGGTGGCCGGGCCGGAGGTCACGCTGAGCGACACGGGCAGGCCGGAGGTGGCGGTGACCACGGGCGTGAAGGGCACATCGCCGTAGGTCTTGCCGGTGATGGCGGCGATGGTGACCGTCTGCGGCGCGGCGGGCGTGAGCACGACGAGGTCGCCGGTGATCGCGCGCGGGCCGTACTGGTTGTCGCCGGCGAACGCGGCGCTGAACACGTTGGGGCTCGTGCCCTCGGGGAACCCGCTCACGGCGAGCGGCGCGAAGGTGGCGATGCCGGTCGCGTCGGTGGTGGCGGTGCCGAAAGCGGCGCCGTTGACCTTGAGCGTGATGGTGCGGCCGGCGAGCCCTGCGTTGGTGGCCGTCTGGGCGCTGTCGCGCAGCGAGACGCGGGCGCTCACGGCGACGTTCTTGGGCGTGCGCACGTTGGCGCTGTCGACGACGTTGCCGCTCGCGTCGACGGCCTCGAAGGACAAGAACGGCGTGGTGCGCGGCGCGTTGGTGATGGCGAGCACTTGATCGCCGCCGGCCGCGAGCGCGGTGATCTGGCCCACGGGCGAGTCGCTGTAGCCGCCGTACACGACCACGTGGCCGTCGGAGGTGATCGCCGCCGCGCCGTTCTGTCCGGCCGTGATGCCCGTGAACGTGCCCGCGAGCGGATGCGTGACCGCGCCGGTGGCCATGTCGATGCGGCTCAAGCGCCCGTCTGCGCCGAGCGCCCAGAGGTACGAGTTGTAGTCGGCCCAGGCCTGCTCGACCGCGATGGCCGTGAACGGGCCGGCGACGCTGTTGGGTCCGATCGGCTCGAACGTGTTGGTGTCCAGGCTCCAGAAGACCGCGTTGTCGTTCGCGTCGATGAGCGCGTAGTTGTAGAAGCCGAGGCCCGTCGCGATGGCCTTCGCGCCGCCTCCCCAGAGCGTGAACGCATCGGTGTAGGCGTAGTAGCCGCCCTGCCACGCGAACACGGAGCCGTCGTTGAGGAGGGCGAGATCCTGGCCGCCCGCCGCGACCGCCTTGACGTTGCTGAGGCCGGGCGCGACGTAGTCCATGCCGAACCACGAGCGGCCCCAGGTGCGCAGAGTGTGGTCGCTCATGACCGCGAGCACGTGCGCGAGCGTGCCGCCGGTGGAGGCGATGCCGGCCGAGAGATCGATGGCGTACGGCTGGCCGCCCGTGGGGTTCTGCAGGTCCGCGGGCACGCTGAAGTCGGTGGTGCCCCACTGCAGCACGGTGCCGTTGGTGGTGAGCGCCAAGGAGAGCGGGCCGGTCGCGCTGATCTTGCGCACGTTGAGCGCGTTCGCGGGCACGTTGAGCTGACCGTTGCCGTTGCCGCCGCCCCAGGCCACGACGCGGTTGGACACGAAGAAGAACGTGCGCGAGACGTCGACGGCCGCCGGGAAGGTTCCGTTGCCGGCCTGCGTGGCGCGCAGCGTGCACTGGCCGATGACGAGGCCGGTGATGGTGAAGCCGCCGCTGGCGTTGGGGGCCGCGGTGCAGACGCCGGGCGTGTCGCTGATCACGGTCACGGGCAGGCCCGCGCTCGAGGAGGGCGAGACATTGAAGCTCGGCGTGTCGAGCGGCTGGTCCTGGATCGGCGCGAAGGTCAGGAGCTGATCCTGGCGCACGGTGACGTTCGCGCTCGCCGAGAGGCCGTGCGTGGGCTCGGTGGCCGTGAAGCCGCCCGGATAGCTGCCCGCGGTGATGTTCGGAATCGTGACGTTCAGGCGCGCCACGCCGTCGCTCGCGGTGGTGGCGCTGCCGAGCGCGGTTCCGTTGAGCGCGAAGGTGACGACGAGACCCGGGAGCACCACGCCGTCGGCCTGGATGGAGGCCGTGAGGAGCTGCGTGCGGCCCGCGATGGCCTGCAGATCTGCGATGGTGAGCGTGCCCTGCGAGAGCACGTTGAGCGTGCCGTTGCCGTTCGAGGGGCCTTGCGGATCGCGCGGGTTCGAGACGTCGCCGCCGAAGTGCGCGAAGGTCGGGTAGCTGCCCTTGGGCACACCCGCGAGGCTGACCGTGATCGTCGCGATGCCCGCGTTGTTGGTGAGCGCGGAGCCGATGGAGTTGCCGCCGTTGAAGCCGAAGGAGATCGATTCGTTCGCGAGGGGCACGCCGCTGCTGCGCAAGAGCGTGGCCGAGATGGTGCCGCTGCCGCCGGTGCCGCCCGGCGTGGAGGTGAGCGTGAGCGTGGTGGGCGAAGGCGCGTGCACCGTGAGCGTGCCGGCGACGTAGGTGATCGTGTACGCGGCCGCGTTCGCGCCGGTGGCGGAGACCGTGATCGGATACGTGCCCGCGGGCGAAGCGTCCGTGGCCGTCGTCGCGTAGCTGAAGGTGAACGTGTCGGGCGCGACCAGGCCGCAGGACGCGCTGTGGCAGAGCGTGTTCGTGAAGGCAGGGTTCGGCAGGCCAGCGGCCTTGTCCGCGTCGTTCGCGGTGACGGTGAGCGCGCGCGGCGCCACGCTGAAGGTCTGCGAGGCCATCGCCGCCATGTACTGCGGGTCGCCGGGCTGCGTGGCGTTGATCACCACCTCGCCCGCGCCCGTGAGCGTGACCACGCCTGCGCTCGTGACCGTGGCCGGTCCGGAGAACACGCTGAAGCTGATCGGCTGGCCGGAGTCGGCGCTCGCCGCGGACGCGATGCTGAAGGGCGCGTCGC
>JAFEBC010000371.1 GCA_018266095.1 Deltaproteobacteria bacterium | reverse complement strand
TGCCTGATGCAGGACGAGTCGCACGCCGTGATCGCGGGCGACCTCGTCGCCGGGACGGGCACGGTGGTCATCGACCCGCCCGAGGGCGACATGCACGCGTACCTGCGCTCGCTGCACCGCCTGCTCGACCTCGCGCCGCGCACGCTCTACCCCGCGCACGGCCCCGTGGTCGCAGGCGGCGCGCACCTCTTGCAGGGCTACATCGCGCACCGGCTCGAGCGAGAGAACAAGGTCGTGGCCGCGCTCGAGCAGCACCAGGGCGGCACGCCGGAGGAGCTCGTGCCGGCGGCGTATCCGGACGTGTCGCCGGTGCTGTATCCGCTGGCCGCGCGCAGCCTGCTCGCGCACTTGCTCAAGCTGGTCGAAGACAAGCGCGTGAAGCAGACCGGCGCGCGCTTCGAGCTCCTCTAGCGCGGCGACAAAGCGCCCGAAGCACCGCGGGCGTCTCCCCTTTCGAGGAAACGCCCGCGCGCACTGCCCTGCCGATCGACCTCGCCTACTTCATCTTGTACGCTAGCCCCACCACGAACACGTCGGCGGTGATGTCGTACGTGCCGTTGAGCGTCTCGGTCCCCGTCGCCGTGGTCGAGTCGAAGAACGCGTGCTCCCAGGCCACGTTCAGGTCGAGCGTGTCCTTGAGGAGCGAATACCCCGCGCCCAGCTCCATCACCCAGCGCGACGCGTCCGGCAGCGCCGGCGACAGCGTGTCCGACGGCTGCGGGCTCACGTCACGCAGGAAGCCCGCGCGCACCTTGAGCGCCGGGAGCGCCGCGATGCCGCCGTACTCCGCACCCAGGCGGTAGGTCTGCCCGTTGTGGAAGTTGTGGGCGATGTCGATGGTCAGGCCCTTGTCGCCGACGAACACGTCGTTGCGGTACACGACCCAGCGCCAGAACGTGTACGCGATGTTCACGGTCAGGTTCGGGATCGGGTCGTACGACGCGCCGAGGTTGAGCACGTTGGGGAACATCGTGTTGTGCGTCGCGCCCTGGTCGATGAGGCCGCTGGTCTGGAACGCCTGCGGGACGCCGATGAAGTGCGCGTTGCCCGAGAGCGAGACGAGGCCCTGGTGCTTGTACTGGGCGCCGAAGCGCAGCGGCAGGTCCTTGGACGGCGTGAACTCCGCGGCCGCCGTCCAGCTCCAGCCGGAGCCGTTGGTCGAGAGGTGCGCCTCGCCCTGCTGGCCCACGAAGTTGAGCATCTGGAAGAGCTGCTCGGACCCGTGGATGTACGTGCCCGTCACGCCCAGCTTGAGCGACTCGATGGGCTGGAAGGCGCCGCCCACGTCGAGCGACACGATCTGACGGTTCACTTCCTGGATGTAGTACTGGCCCGCCCAGTTGCGCGGCCAGTGCACGAGGCCTCCGCCCGGCGCCGCGAAGGCCGCGCCGACGCCCCAGCCCATGCCGTTGGACAGCTTGCCGCCGTAGGTCACGTTGAAGTTCGGCGGGAACGCGGCCTTGGGCACCTGGTCGGCCGTCGCGCTCGGGCCGTTGAGCCCGCTCGTGTCGGTCCAGGTGGAGCGGAAGTAGATGACCGAGCCCGAGGCGGAGATGCCCAGGCCCTCTCGTCCGGCGATGGCGGCGATGTTGCCGTACGCCGCCTCCGGTCCGGTCTCGTTGGCGACGTTGGCGCCGGCCATGGCGTCGTCGCGCGGGTTGGTGTTGGGCACGGCGTACCCAGCCGCGAAGCAGACGGCGGGCAGCAGCAGGACGGCGAGGATGACTTTCAGAGTGCGCATGTTCGTCGTCCCTTTCTTACGGCGTCACTTGGTAGGCGGTCGGGGTTGCACCGTCGTTGAAGAACTGCGCGGCCTGGTCCTGCGCCTTCATCGCCAGCGAGTACACGGCCGCATCGGTCGTGAACGTCGCGGTGAAGTTGGACAGGTTGTAGCTGGCCGAGTTGCCCAGGCTGGTGATGAACCCGTGCGGCACGCCGAAGGGGCGCGTGTCGGCATCGAGCCCCGGGGCGACGCAGGCGGCGCCCGTGGCCGTGGGGTTCACGAACGTGGACGTGAACGGCAGGCCCGTGATCGACTTGACCCCGGTGTTGCCGAAGAGGTTGAAGTTGAACGCGTTCGGCACCGTGCGGTCGCAGAGCGCCATCTGACCGAGCGTGGGCTTGGCCGGCTGCAGGCCCGTGCCCAGGAGGTTCGGCAGCGGCGACTTCGACACGTAGCCGGCCGCGTTGATCGGGTCGGCCGGGTCGAGGACCCACTTGGCCAGGATGAGGAACTGCAGGTACGCAGCGTCCTTGCCCGCGGCCACGTGGCAGGTGTTGTCGTAGATGCCCACGCCCTGGAGCAGCGCGCACACCGACGAGGCGAAGCTCGGCGCGTTGGCGAGGATGTCGGTGAGCGTGCCGCCGCCCACGTTGAGGACGCCGTCGGCGAAGCGCGGGTTCGCGGCCAGGCTGTTCGCGCCCAGGATCGCGCCCAGCGACTGGCCGATCCAGTGCACCGAGGCCGGGTTGATGATCATCGGCGTCGTGCCGCCGCCCAGGGACAAGAGCGCCGTGGACACCGCGTTCGTGCCCGCGAGCGCCGGCAGCAGCGGGGCCGGCGGACGCGCCAGCGCCAGCACCAGGAAGGACTGGTCGATGAGGTCCTGCCGGATGGTGTCGCGCGTGCGGAAGAAGTTCCCGCTCACGAAGTACTGGCCGGAGATGAGCGCGTTGCCGTCCACATCGCCCGCGTGCGCCTGCGCGTAGCCGAGCCACGCGTTCAGGCAGGCCTGCGAGGCGCAGTTGGTCGGCACCTTGACCGGGCCCGCGGCGCAGATGCCCGGAGGTCCGCCGCCAGCGGCCGTGTCGCCCTGGTTCTCGGAGTTGGGGATCTTGGTGCAGGTGCCGGCGCCCGTCGGGCCGCAGCCGTTGACCGCCGCGGCCGTCGCGCACCAGGCGCGGTCGCCGTGCTTGGCGCTGTCGATGGCCGCGACCACGAAGCCCGCCTTGGTGAGCTCGTTGGCGAGGTTGAGCATGTTCGCCCGCGCCCCGCCGAGTCCGTGGTGGAAGATGACGAGCGGCGCGCACTTCACGCCGTTGGGCACGCCCGCCGGGCACGCCTGCGTGACCGCCGCCGGGTGCGGCACCGCGATCAGCACCTTGATGGGCGTGATGGAGTTGTTGGTGACGGGGTCGGACAGCCGCGCCGGGCTGAAGGCGCCCGTGACCGGGTCCAGGCCGTCCACCGTGTTGGTGTTGGCCTCGAGGATCTCCTCGATGTCGGTGTTGGGGATGGTGGCGTCCATGCCCCAGCGCGTCCACGCCTCGGCCGGCGTCCAGGTCTTGAGGCCCGTGAGCGTGGCCAACTGAGAGATGGCGAAGCTGTTGGCCGGGTTGTACGGCAGGGCCGCGAACTGCAGCATGCCCGGGGGACGCTGCTGCGCCGCCGGCTTGCCCGCCGCCACGTCGATGGCGTTGCCCTTGCCCGAGATGGACTGCGTGCGGAAGGTGTAGCCCATCGCCACGTGGTCGCGGCTGAAGCCCGAGATGGTGGCCGAGGCCGTCCCGATCACGAGCGAGAGCGCGTTGCGCATGTTCTCCAGGCCCGCCGCCGTCGCGTCATCGACGCCCGCGAGCTGCGACTTGCCGCCGATCGACACCGGGTGCTCCGGCGGCGCGAGCAGGATGGACGCCAGCGTGGAGCGCGTCAGGCCCTTGCCCTGGAAGGTCGGCGGCGCCGAGAGGTCGAGCGCCTTGATGCCGTCGGTGAGGATGACCGCGTACTCGGTGTTGTCCTTGAGCGGCGGCAGGCCGTACGGCGTCGGGGGCGAGCTCGAGGTGGCGCCCGGATAGGCGACCGGGATGGCCGGCTGCAGGCCGATGGCCGTCGACACGCAGAGCTGCGTCGAGGGCGAGGTGCAGGCCGAGGTCGCACCCGAGGGCGCGAGCGAGCGCTGGATCTGCGGCGGCTCGGCCTGGAACCCGGGCGACGCGCCGATGCCCTCGCCGTACTCCTTGACCCGCTTGGCCGTGGGCGGCGTGGTCGAGGTGTCGATCTCGTAGAGCAGCGCGGTGTTGTGGTTCACCGTCGAGCCCACGATGGTGGCGCCGTGGTCCAGCGTGGAGAGCGCCATGCCCGTCGTGGAGAAGCCGTCCAGGGTGGCGATGCCCGCCGCCAGCGGCCCGAAGGCCGAGATGTTCTGCACGTGCGCGCCCGACGCGTCGAGCATGAAGTCCGAGGGCAGCGGGATGGCGCCGCGGCCCGGGTCGGTGGCGATCTGCGGCCCGGCGACCGGCGCGATCTTGAAGGTCGACAGCACCGCCAGCTCGTGGTGATCGAACGCGAGCGCGTCGACCGCCGCGAACGGCGACGGGTACGCGAGCCGCAGCGGCTCGAGCTGCGCGCCGATGGCGATGCGATCCGCCTGCGTGCCCGGGATGATCGAGAGGTTCGCCGGATCGCTCAGATCCTTGCCCTGCAGGAGCAGGAAGAACGGCGCGCGCGGGTTCACCTGCTGCCCGCTCTTGAGCTTGACGCCGTTGGGCCCGCCGCGCACCGCGACGATGTACGTCGCGCCGGCGTCCCAGATGTTGCCGCCCGAGGCCGCGGTGGCGTTGTGCAGGGTCAGCGTGCCGTACGTCGCGCCCGCCGTGTAGTCGGCCTGGATGGGCGCGCGGTAGCTCACCACCGTGCCGGGCGCCTTGATGATGACGAGGTTGCTCGCGTTGATCGAGCCCACGTCGAGGTCCGCGGCCACGGTCGTCAGCGCGCCCGTGGTGGCGTCGATGTTCTGCGTCGCGAACGGGATGGTGATCGCGACCTCCTGGTCGTTCGGGAACCCGCCCTTGGCGACGAAGGCCTGCAGGAGGTCCTTCTGCGCGCCCGCGGGCAGCGCAGCGGCCGCCTGCAGCGCGAGATCGTTGGGCAGCGGGATCACCGAGTTGACGGAGTCGAACTCTGCGAACGCAACTGACGCGGGCGGCGCCGAGTACGGGACATCGGGCGCGCAGGCCGCGGCGCCAAGCAGCGCGACGACCGGGAGCGAACGGCGGAGCAGCATTGCTGCCTCCTCGTGGAGTGTGGAACTCGTGCTGTGGGGAAACGTCGCGCATTTCCCCCCTGTTGCGCGCCTGTGTCAAGAACGGTTCAATGCCGCTCTGCGGCATGATTCCCCTCGAAAAACGACCTGTTCAGGGTCCAAGCAATCGACAAGAGTTGCGGTATGGATGGCCTCATGAACCGCCTCGAGCCCGCTGACGCAGCGCTGTTCTTCAAGGGAACGTCTGGCGATCCGCGGCTCGGCGAAGTGGCCCGCCGCGGCCTGCCCGAGGGCGCCCTCGAGGCGTCCACCATCGCGCTGTTGGGCATCGCCGACGACCGCGGCATCGTCAACGGAGGGGGCCGCGCCGGCGCGCGCCTGGGCCCGCAAGAGTTCCGCCGCTTCTTCTACAAGCTCACGCCCGGCGGCACGGCCGACCTGAAAGGCCTGACGATCTGCGACCTTGGCGACGCTGGCCCCGGCCCGAGCGGCGAGGGCGGCGCCGAGCGCAGCATCGAAGAGGTCCACGCGCTCGCCGAGGCCAACGTGCGCGACGCCATTTCGCGCGGCGCCACCGTCGTCTCCATCGGCGGCGGGCACGACGTGGCCTTCGGCTCGCACTCGGGCCTCGTCACCGGGCTGCCCGAGGGCGCGCGCGTGTTCGGCCTCAACGTCGACGCGCACCTCGACCTGCGCCCGCTGCGCGACGGCAAGATCACGAGCGGCACGCCCTTCCGCCGCCTGCTCGAGCGCTTCGGCCCGCGCTACAAGCTGAGCGAGTACGGCATCCAGATGCAGCACAACGCCGAGGAGCACTTCGACTACGCGCAGGAGCACGGCGTCCGCGTGCACGAGTTGTTCACGCTCGGGACCAGCCCGATCGCGCGCTTCGCCGAGGAGCTCGAGCACCTCACGCGCAACGCCGAGGCCATCGCCCTCTCGCTCTGCCTGGACGCGGTCGAGGCCTCGTCGGCGCCCGGCGTGTCCGCGCCCTGCCCCGACGGCTTCTCGGCCCGCGAGCTCTACGCCTTCGCCCGCATCGCCGGCGCCGAGCCCAAGGTGCGCCTGCTCGACCTCGTCGAGCTCTCGCCGCCGCTCGACGTCGACGGCCGCACCGCGCGGCTGGCCGCGAGCGCCGCCTGGCACTTCCTGGGCGGCGTCGCGACCCGCAGCTTCGCGCGCATCGAGGAGTAGGCCCCGCCCCTTCGAGCGCCCTCTAATTCAGCAGGAAGCGCACGAACAGGTTCGCGTCCACCAGCCCGCCGAACCGGTTGGGCGCGGCCGCCAGGCCAGGCGCGATCTCGATGCCGAAGTTGAGCGGCGCCCGCGCGGGCCACATCTCCACCTCGAACGGCACGCGCACGCCCACGTACGGGTCGTTGCTGCAGCCGTCGAACTTTCCGTAGAACGAGCACCAGCCCGACAGGACGCCCACGAAGGCGCCGCCGCCCAACTGGATGCGGAAGTTCAGCCCCGAGTTCTGCGGCGTGATGGACGCGAGCGTCCACAGGTAGTCGCCGTACACGCGCAGGCCCGGGCCGCCGCCGATGCCCAGGTCCCACGCCTGGCCGTTGCCGAGGTGCCGCTTCAACACGACGCCCGTGGGCTCGCCGAGCGTCAAGCCCAGGGACCATCGGTCCTGGAACGCGAAGTTCGAGGGAGGGAGGGGGAGCTTGAGATCGTCGGCCCGCGCCGGGATGGCCAACAGCAGCGCGAGCACGACTCCGCACACGACTTTGTTTGGCTTGTCCATGCGCAGGACTCTAGTCGCTGAGCGGCGGACGTGCTCGAAAAATCTTGAGGCGCCGCGAACGCTTACGTGCGTGCGAGCATTCCCACCGTGGCTCCGGGCGGTGTGCGATCGCGCACAGTCGCTACAGGACCGCGGCCGTGCCCTTCTTCTCCGCGTCGCGATCGGCCTTGAGCTTCTTCATCCGGCGGCGAATCAGCTCGCGCTTCAGGGCGCTGATGCGGTCCACGAACAGCTTGCCCTCGAGGTGGTCGATCTCGTGCTGCACGCACACCGAGAGGAGGCAATCGGTGGCCTCGATCGTCTGCGCCTTGCCGTCGCGGTCGAGGAAGTCGATGACCACGTGGCCCGGCCGCGTGATCTCCTCGTACTCGTCGGGCACCGACAGGCAGCCCTCGTTGTACGTGTAGAGCTCACCGTCCGAGACGCGGATGACGGGGTTGATGAGCCAGAAGAGGCCCGAGGACTTCTCCTGGTTCTCGTCCGACTCCTCTTCGTCCGCCGAGCGCTGCTCGACGTCCATGGCGATGACGCGCTTGGTGACGCCGATCTGCGGCGCGGCGAGGCCCACGCCGTTGGACGCGTACATGGTCTCGGCCATGTCGTCACAGAGCTTGCGGATGGCGTCGTCGACCTTCTCGACCGGGGTCGACTTCACCTTGAGCCGCGGGTCGGGCCACACCAGGATTTCGCGAATCATCGAACCTGCTCCTGCACCAAGAGTATCTAGAGTTTAGCGCGGTTTCCGGGCCCGCGCACCTCTTGGATGCCGCAGCGCAGCGGACGACTCAACCTGCCGCGCAACCTCCGGAATCGGCCCGCCTTAGAGGCCCTTGAGCCGATAGCTCTGCACGCCGCCCGCGCCCGTCGAGCGCACGAGCTTGCCCTCCTTGGTCATCTCCTCGAGCAGCGCCGCCGAGTGGAAGCGGTCCACCTGCAGCTCGGCCGCGGCCGTCTCGGCGTTGAGCGTGAGCTTGGCGCGCATGAGGCGGATGATCTGCTCCTTCTCGCCTGACTTCTTGCGCAGCTCCTCGGCCTGCGAGAGCGTCCCGCGGCGCAGGGCCATGACCACGAGCGCGAGGATGGCGAGGCCGAGCACGGGGAAGAACCACTCGCCGTTGTCCTCGACCCAGTGCCAGAGCTTGCGGAAGCCCTCGTCGTCGTCCTGTTCGTGCTTCACCTTCGGCAACGCGGCGGCCACCTCGAGGACGAGGCCTGCGAGACGCGGGGGCAAGGACGAGAGGAGGTCGAGGATCACGGGGGCTCTGTTAGGGGAGACGGGGCAAAAAATCAAGCCTCCGACTGACGTCTCGGTTTTCGAGCGTCAGCGGAGGCCAGGATCGCGGAGGGCCGCTACTTCTTGGGCGCCGGAGCTTCGGGTGCCTTGGCGGGGGCCGCGGGCGCTTTCGCGGGAGCCGCGGGTGCAGCGGCCGGAGCCGACGGGGCCGCCGCGGGCACAGACGGGGCCGCCGTGGGCGCAGCCGCGGTCATGGGCTTGACGAACTTGAAGGCGAAGCGGTCGCCCGAGCCGCGCTTCTCCTTGGCCTCGCGCGGCGAGGCGCTCCAGTCGCGCGTGTCCGCCGGGTTGCGCCCGAAGTCGCTCGACGACTCGAGCTTGAAGCCCGCCTTCTCCACCTCGGCCTTCACGAAGTCCTCGTCGATGCGGTGCAGGCTCTCGGCGTCCTTGTCGCCCGAGCCCTTCTTGGCCGAGGGGTCGATGATGAAGTGGTGGCCGCCCGGCTTGAGCGCCTCGAAGACGGCCTTGTTCATCTTGGCGCGGTCGGCCTTGAGCCACACGGTGTCGTGGTAGACGGCGTGGAAGGTCACGGCGTCGAGGTCCTTGGCGTCGGCGGGCAGCGGCGCGTCGAACTCGGCGTCCACGCGGGTGACGTTCTTCATGATCGGCCGCGCCAGGCGCTCCTCGACCGGCTTCTTGAGGAAGCGCTCGATCCACGACGGCGTGTTCTGCATCCAGACCTTGCCCGTGGGCCCGACCGCGCGCGCGACGAGCTCGGTGGTGTAGCCGCTGCCGGCGCCGAGATCGGCCACCCTCATGCCCGGCGCGAGGTCGAAGAACATCAGCATTTCAGCAGGCTTGCGGCCCGCGTCGAGCTCCTTGTCGGCCGCCGTGCGGTCGGGCGCGTTGACGATGGCCTGCGCGGCCGCGGCGTTCGAGGCGAGGGCCGCGGCGGCCTTGTCGGAGGCGCTGGGAGCCGGGATCGACGGCGCGGGGGGCGCGGCCGGAGGCGCGCTGGGAGGAGCGCCCTTCTGTTCACAGGCGGCGACGGTGAGACAGAGCAACGCGAGTGCGGCTGTGGCGAGCGAGCGCATGATGGACCCCTCTTCGAAGATGGTGTGGCGAGCTGGTGCTGCGAGATGGTTTGAGCAGCGACGGCGTGTGGCGCTGTAGCAAAGAACGCGGCGGATGGCGAACGAGGGGGGAGGCGCGGGGATTCCCTCACTTGCGCTTTGCGGGCCCGCGTCTCTTCGGGACGGCCGGACGAACTGGCTTCGGCTTCGCCTTCGGCGGGGCCTTCTGGGCGGACCTGGCGGCCTTCGCCTTCCCCTTCTTCTCCTTCGGCGGCAGCGTCTCGGCGTGCTTGTGGGCGAGCCCGATCCAGTGCCGCAGCTCGGCCAGATCGTGCATCACGTCCTCGGGGAGCATCACCTTGTGGCTCTTCCACTTGCCGTTGCCCATCGGGTCGAACGGCTCGGCGCCATCCAGCGCGAGGGCCTTCTCGCGCAGCGGCTCTGGCAGCTCGACCACGGTGGAGCGGCCGAACAAGCCCGCGAAGATGTTGCCGTTGAGGCGCGCCGCGAGGCCGCCGAACATGGGCTGCACTTCGACGCGCGGATCGCTGGGGAGCGCGGCGTGGAACTGCGGACGATTCTCGGGAGGGACTTTGACCCAGGCCATGGGCGGGACTGTAGCAAAGGGGTACGACATCGGCCCCTGGCGAGGGGCCGCCAGGCCCTCCGCGGCGGTCCCCGACGCCTGCTGCGGGCACAGTCGCGTCGCCGAATACGGCGACAAGCTCCTAGCCGCGGTTGCGCAGCGGGCCGAGCGTGCGCAGCGGCTCTTCGAGGCCCGCGGGAGGCACAACGGGCGGCGCGAGGTGACGCTGGGCCAGCACGGCCTCGACGAGCGCGTGGACGGCCTGCTCGTTGGCTTGGAGGCGCTGCTCCAGGGCCTGCTGTTGCAGGTCGCGCAGCTCGTTGCGGCTCTTCACCTCGAGCTCCAGCTCGCGCTCCTTCAGCTTGAAGGACTTGAGCATGTACACGAGGGCCAGCGGCACGAGCGAGATGCCCATGACGCAGATGAGGGGGCCGAACATCTGCAGGAGATCGCGCTCGAACATGCGTGAGCGTACGCGGGCGAGCAGGTACCTATTTCGCCACCTCTTCGCGATTGCCCCGGAGGCAATACCGCGCGAAGGTTGCTTGCATGCCTGTCACAAAGAACGCGCCGAAGCCGAATAAGTTCAACCCAACCCTGGCGCTACCCTTCGAATTGCGGCTCAAAGACTTCGAAGTGGCGATGCAGGACATCTACGACTTCTTCTACGACGTAAACTGCCTGCTCACCAAGAAGGGCTTGGCGCGCCTCGACGACATGCTACGCCCCGCAAACATGTCCGGCCTGCTCTCGGACATGGTGACCGCAAGCGTGGCCAAGCACTCGCGAACACTCGTGCAAAACGGTCACCACAACGGGCACCCCGACCTCATCGTTCAGGGCGTGTATTCGAACGACGCCGTTCAGGCGGGAAGCGAGGGAGTCGAAATCAAGACAACGAAGAAGCGGGGTGGAGCGGTCGACACACATGGTGCCCGTGAACAGTGGATGTGTGTCTTTGTCTACGAGATCGACAACACAACGGAACCAGCAAGAGACCGGGCTCCGATGACCTTCACCGAAATCTACCTCGCACAGGTTGGCCTCAACGATTTTCGAAAGAACGCACGCGGGGCGCTCGGCACACGCACGGCAACTCTGCATGCAGACGGGGTGAAAAAGCTTCGTCAGGGATGGGTGTATCTGGACTCGGAGTAGACGTGCTTTAGCTTTGTTCCAAGAACGAGCTTTGCTCGGCAACTTCGTCGCTACGCACCTTGAGTCGCGATAGTTTTGGGATGGCCGAGATCGCCAGCTCAACGTAGTTGGGGTCCAACTCGACGCCAACGCTCTCATAGCCCACGAATTCAGCCGCTGCGAGAAGCGACCCCGATCCAGCGAATGGATCCAAAATGATTCCTTCCCCCAAGGGTAAGACTCCCCTAACGAGGTGGCGGAGGAACGCCTGGGGCTTGAGGCTTGGATGCGGTGCCAACGCGCGCTCGCTCGGTCTTGTGGGATGCGATCGAACAACATCGCCGAATGGTCTCTCGGGCGAGAGTCGCCGCCACCCCCCGGTCTTCCACTTTCTCAGGTTGTCTTGAACACGTCCTTCGATCGGCTTCCTGAAGACAAGCCAAGGCTCCCACATCGATCGAGCCATGACGCTTACATCCGGGAACTCCTCGTGGGCATTCTTGGGCCGATCTCCGCCTCTCATTGTCATGACAAGTCGCGCGATCTCACCTCGCCGCTCGAATCCTGCGCGAACGACGGCGCCGGCAACCAAGAATGACAACAGCGGATTGGACGCCACCACGACGTGCGCTCCAGGAACAACCACGCGAAGAAGGGCACGCCCCCAATTTTCATAAAACTGCTCGAGTTGCTGTAGCTCTGCGCTGGAGAGGGTCGTAAACCTCGGGAGTGGCGCTCTGACGTGACCATCGAAGGAGGGCGGCACTCGCCACACACCTCCTTGGCCAGTCCTCAGTTTCACCTGCTCCTTCTCGGAGTACTCCACCAACCCATAAGGAGGGTCGGTGACCACTGCCTGGATGCTGTTCGCTTCCTGCGCAGCGAGCCAGTCCAGACAATTTGCTTCGTACAGTCGAGAACGACCTACAGTGAATGCCGGCTTCGCGGCCAGCCGAACGGGATGTGCGTGCATGTTGTCCCCCTTTTGTGGGCTGAACACATGTACAGCACCGGTCTGACGTCGCGCCTTATTCGCCGCTGTCATCATGACGCTCAGCCTCCTCGAGGCCCTTAAGAAGCAACATCCTGATGCCCGTTGTTCGATTGGCGGCGAGACCTGGTTCTCTGCCATTCAGGCCATCGACAAAGTGCGCGACCCGCTTGAGTAACGAGGAAGGAAGACGGATCGAAATGAGGACCTGTTCCTGCTCGTTGGCCTCGCGTCGTCTCATCGGACCTTCACCGTATCACATCATACAAGATTGTACACAGATGCCGCACCGAAACACACGACGCGACCCCATGTGTATTATTGTAATACAACGCCATGCAACAGTGCACAACTACGCCCGTCATCCTCGTGTGCGCTTTAGACAGTTCCACCCGGCAGAATCGGCAAACGCCCGGCTACATCACCCGATTGCGCCCGGCGCTCTTGGCCTGGAGCAGCTTGGCTTCCGCGCGCGCCATCGCCTGGCCTTCGTCCTCGCCCTGGTGCAGCTCGGCCACACCCGACGACAGCGTCAGCTTGCCGAACACCGGGTCTTCGAGCGCCTCCACGCCTGCGCGCACGCGCTCCGCGAAGGATTTCGCGCCCTCCAGGCCTGTCGAAGGCAGCACCGCGAGCAATTCATCGCCGCCCCAGCGCACCACCAGGTCGGCGCCGCGCATGGCCGAGAGCAGCACGCGGGCCACGGCGCGCAGGGCATCGTCGCCGGCAGAGTGACCCCGGCTCTGGTTCACCTTGCGGAACTCGTCGAGGTCGAACAGGGCGAAGCTCAAGCGGATGCCGCCGCGCTCGCTGCGGGAGACCTCGCGCTGGATGGACTCCTCGCCGCCGCGGCGGTTGGCGAGGCCGGTGAGCGGGTCGGTGCGGGCGAGCATCTCGCGCTCGTGCAGGAGGTCGGCCTCGGCGGTGATGTCGCTGATGATGCCGAGGTGGCCCACGCCGTCGGGGAGCGAGATGGGGCGCGCGACCCAGCGGACGACGCGGCGCTTGGGGCGCTGGACGTCGAACTCTTCGCGCAGGGCGAACGGGCCGTCCTCGGGGACCTGCACGCGGCGCAGGAAGCCCTGCGGGTCGTCGAAGAGGGCGGCGCAGGCGTTGCGCAGCTCCTGAGCGGTGTCGCCCAGGAAGGCCGCGGGCTCACGGCCGAGCCAGGAGGCGAGCGCGCGGTTGATGAAGGCCACGCGGCGGCGGGAGTCGAGCACGTAGACGCCGTCGTCGAGGTTGTCGAGCACGGCGTCGAGGTACGCGAGCGTGGTGCCGAGGAGCTGGCTCTTGGCGGCCTCGACCTGCAGCTCTTCGGCGCGGGCCTTGCGCTTGCCCTGGGCGGCGCGCAGTTGCAGCTCACCGGCCACGCGGCGGGCGAGCTGGATCAAGCGGTCGAGCGCGGCGCCGTCGAGCGGGAGCGGCTTGTCGTCGAGCAGCACGAGGCAGCCCAGCACCTCGCCATCGGGGCCCGCGAGCGGGGCGGCGGCGAAGCCCTTGAGCGCGCCCTCCTTCACCATCGGCTCGAGCGAGAACACCGGGTGCGAGGTCGCGTCGGGGACGACGAGCGGCTCGTTCGTCTCCACGACCTGGCGCAGGAAGGGGAAGTCCTTGGGCACCGAGCGCGCGTCGAGGAGCGGGCCGGCGAGGCCGTGGTGCGCCTTGAACCAGTGCTTGTCCGAGAGCGCGAGCGAGATGATGGCGGCGCGGACGTTGAAGTGCGCGGCGGCGGCTTCCAGCAAGGTCGCGAGCTCCTTGTCGACGGGGAGATCGTCGACGAGGCCCATCGCGCTCACTTGCGCCAGGCGCTGCTGTTCGAGGGCGCGCAGGTCGATGCGCGGGTCAGTTTGAGTCGCCCAATTGTGCGCGGCGGGCGCGGGCGGCGGCTGGGCGCCGGGTGCGGGCGCGCGCATCGAGAGCGTCTGCGCGAGAGCACGCTTGATCGAGCGGCGCAGCGTGTCGGGCGAGGCGGACTTCGGGTGCACGGCCAGGATGCCGAGCTCGTCGCGCATGCGGCCGGCGGCGTCGCGCAGCTCGGGGAAGGCGCAGACGACCACGGCGGGAGAGGTGGCCGCGGGGCCGGCCTTGCGCAGCTCGGCGAGGAGCTGGAACCCATCGAGGCGCGGGAGCGAGAGATCGCACACCAAGAGCGACGGCGCGCCCCGCTTGGCCAGCACGTCCTTCGCCGCGAGGCCATCGCGCGCGACCTCGGCCTCCACGCCCTCGCTGGCGATCAAGTGACGGAGCAGCTCGGCTTGTCCGGAATCGGCTTCGGCGATGAGCGCGTACGCGGGCATTCGTTAGACCTCCTCGACCAGACGGCGGTGCGCCTCGATGAGCGCGCGCAGGGCGACGACGAACAGGCGATCTCCGGCCGAGCCGGACGCGAGCGACGGATCCGAGCCGACGCGGCCGTCGGGATGGCGGGTGCGGAAGTCGGGCGCGGACCACATGGGCGGCGGGGCCGAGGGCTCGAAGCGCTCGGGCGGCGGCAGGTCCAAGACGCCGCGCGGGTAGAACTTGCGCACGAGCGACAGCTCGCCGGGCGTCGCGTGGTAGCCCTCGCGGTTGCCGAAGAGTTCGGCGATGGCGGCGCGGACCTCGGCCGTCTCCCACCAGTTGAAGAGGAGGCAGCGGGCGTCGGGCAGGTCCGAGTGCACTTGCGCGAGCGCGGCCTGCAGCACGCCCGAGCTCGACGGGTGCGCGTTGACGAAGAGGAAGCGCTTGAAGCCCTGCTTGTAGACGCTGCCCACGAGATCGCGCACGAAGGCGAGCATGGTCATGGGCCGCACCGAGATGGTGCCGGGGAAGGCGCCGTGGACGCTCGACACGCCGATGGGCAACGCAGGCGCCACCAGGGCGCGGCGGTCCTCGCCGAGCTCGTTCGCCAATTCTTCCGCGACGATGAGATCGGTGCCGACCGGACCAGACGGGCCGTGTTGCTCGCAGCTCCCGACGGGGCACACCAGATCGGTGCGCTTGACCAGATACTCTTCGACGTCTTGCCAGATGGAGAGCTTGAGGAGCACGCTCAAATCCTACAACAAAGCCGCGCGCGGCTGACGTGGGCGCGGTCACATGCGGAATTCGGGCGGATTTTGGCGCGGGTGGGGAACAGTAGGTGCGGATCGCACGCGCCGTTGCGGTGCGCTGCGGGATCTGTAGATTGGTGAACTCGTCAGACTGCTGGGCACTCGTCGTCGGGAGGGACCATGGCCAACGTGTTGGGGTTGCCGTCGCGGATCGTGAGCGGGCGCGGGTCGGTGAAGGAGCTCGCGGGGGAGCTCAAGCGGGCGGGGGCGCAGGGCAAGGTGCTCATCGTGTGCGATCCGGGCGTGCTGAAGTCGAATGGGCTGCGGGCGATCGCGCCGGCGCTGGAGTCGGCGGGGCTGCACACGCAGGTGTTCTCGGGGTTCGAGAGCCATCCGCAGGGGCGGCACGCGCAGGAGGCGGGCTGGGCGGCGCGCAGCTTCGGGGCGGAGGCGGTGGTGGGCGTGGGCGGAGGGAGCGCGCTCGATGTGGCGCGCGGGGCGGCGCTGATCGCGAACAATGACGCGGCGCTGACCGGGCCGAGTGAGATCGCTCCGAGCGGCGCGGTGCTGCCGTTCGTGCTGGTGCCCACGCTGCCGGGCTCGGGGAGCGAGACGGCGCAGTCGGCGACGTACGTGATCGATGGCGCGAAGAGGGTGTTCTCGGGGCAGAAGCTCGTGCCGGCCGCGACCATTCTGGATGCGGAGCTGACGGCGATGACGCCGCCGATGTTCGTGGCCGCGGGCGGGCTGTCGATCTTGGCGGTGGCGCTCGAGGCGTATGTGGCGCAGGGGAGCGATGGCTTCGCGGACGCGCTGGCGCTGGAGGCCTTGGCGCGCGTGGGGCGGAGCCTCAAGAAGGCCGCGACCAATCCGCGCGATCTCGACGCGCGCGAGGACTTGCTCACGGCGAGCGCGCTGGTGGGCATCGCGGCGCAGAAGGGTCAGGGAGCGGCGCTGGCGATCGCGCACGCGGCGGGAGCGATCGCGGGGACGCCGCACGGGATCGCGATCGGCGCGGCGATCAGCGCGGTCCTGGCCTTCGACAAGATGGCGGCCGAGGAGCGGCTCGCGCAGGCGTCGGTGGCGTTGGGCGGCGCGGCGACGGCGCAAGGGTGCATCGACGCGGTGGACAAGCTGCGCGGGGAGGCGCCGCTGCCGAAGAAGCTCTCGCAGGCGGGCGTGCAGCGCGGGTCGGTGGAGAAGCTCGTCGAGCTCGTGCTGGCGGACGCGGCCATCGGGAAGAGTCCGCGGCCGGTGGGCGAGGTGGACGCGGAGCGGATGATCGGCGAGGCGCTGTAGGAAGTGCGATAGGCTGCCCCGATGGACGCCGCGCTCGCCTCGCGCACTGCGCTGACACAGCTCGTGGCCGAGGAGCCGATCGACCTGGCGCGGGCGGCGCTGGCCATCGCGCGCGAGGAGTATCCGGGGCTCGATGAGTCGCGCTGGCTGCGGCGGCTCGATGAGCTGGCGGTGGGCGCGCGCATCGGGCTGCCCTCGGACGCGAGCGATGATCGCAAGGTGGGGCGGCTGGGCGTGTGGCTGTTTCGCGAGCAGGGATTCGCGGGGAACAGCGAGCAGTACGAGGACCCGAAGAACAGCTTCCTGAACGAGGTGCTGGAGCACAAGCAGGGCATCCCGATCACGCTCTCGCTCGTGTACCTCGAGGTCGGGCGGCGCTTCGGCCTGACCGTGGACGGCATCGGGTTCCCGGGGCACTTCCTCTGCCGCGTGCAGGTGGACCACGGCGAGCTGTACGTGGACCCGTTCCATCGCGGGCAGATCCTGGGGCAGAGCGAGCTCGCGCAGCGGTGGCGGGCGGCGGTGGGCAAGCTGCCGTTCGACATGGCGTCGCTGCGTCCGGCGCGGCCGCGCGAGATCCTGGTGCGGATGCTGCAGAATCTCTTGCACGTGTATCGCAAGCGCGGGGACCTGCCGCGGGCGCTGTCGGCGGTGGATCGGATGCTGCTCTTGCATCCGGATCATCCGCGGGGGCTGCGGGATCGGGCGGACCTGTACGAGAAGCTCGGCGGGTCGCGGGCGGCGGCGGCGGATCTGGAGCGGGTGCTGGAGCTGTCGCCGGCGGCGCAGGACAAGGCGGCGCTGGAGGCGAGGATCGCGGCGCTGCGGGGGACGGTGGGGGTCTGGAACTAGCCCTTCTTCTCCCCGAACAACCGCAGCCGCTCCACCGGCTTCCCCTCCTTCAGATGTGACGTCACGATCTCCGCCACGTCCGCCTCCGTCACGTGCCCGTACCAGACTCCCTCCGGGTACACGACCACGCTGCAGCCCTGCTCGCAGTTGTCCAAGCACCCGGCCTTCTGCGCGCGGATGTTTCCCGCGAGGCCCTGCTTCTTCACCTCGGACTTGAAGACCTTGAGCAGGCTCTCGCTGCCCTTCTTGGCGCAGGAGCCGCGGGGCTCGCCGTCGGGGCGTTCGTGGAGGCAGACGAAGAGGTGTTTCTCGAACGGGGGCATGGGGTCTCCGAGGGTGCGCGAAGTGTACCGCGCGCTGGCTGCGATCGCTCGTGAACCGTCAGGAGCCGATCGAGGCGTAGCGGGCGATTCCGAGGACGGTGAGCGGGAGGGCGACGGCGAGGATGGCCCAGGTGCGGTCGCCGGGCGGCTTGCCGTGGGCGCGCACG
>JAFEBC010000370.1 GCA_018266095.1 Deltaproteobacteria bacterium | reverse complement strand
GGCGTGGAGGCGCTCAACAAGGCCACCGGCTTCTCCGACGAGGTGCGCAAGCTCATCCCCAAGAACGACATCCTCCGCGATCCCACCATCGACTTCGTCAGCGACTTCTCGCAGGCGTCGGGCGGCGCGCAGCTCGAGCCGATGGCGCGCTTCCGCTCGCACGTGGTGTCCGACAAGCTGGACCTGCGGCTGATGGAGGGCGTGACCACGCGCCGGTACCGCGGCGTGTTCAGCTACCAGATCAACGACATCTGGAGCGCGCAGTTCCAGATCGACAACGAGAAGAAGAACGTCGGCACCGACCTCGGCGTGGACGTGAAGTCGCACGTGGAGGGTGATTTTTGAGCCTGAACGCTCGCGCGCTCCGCTGCTGCTCGTGGCTCGCGCTGGCGTGCGTGCTGGTGACGGCGCGCGCGGGCGCCCAGGGAGACGACGAGGCGGAGCAGGGGACGGCCGCGCCGCGGGTGCTTGCCATCGACTTCGAGGGCGTGCCGGAGCAGGAGGTGCCCTCGCTCAAGCCCTACGTCGAGTTCCAGCCGGGCGATCCGCTGGTGGGACGCGAGATCCGCGACGCCGTCCGTGCGCTGCACGCGAGCACGCGCTTCTCGCAGGTGCGCGCGTTCGTGGAGCCGATGTCGCAGACCGGCGCGGCGGGGACGCGCACGGGCGTGCGCGTGATCTTCGTGGTGACGCCCATCCGGCGCCTGCTCACCTTCAACACCAAGGGCAACACCCTCCTCGGCGAGACCACGCTGCGGCGCTCGGCCGAGCTGCAGGCCAACACCGAGTACCGGCCCGAGCTCATCCAGCCGGCCATCGAGGGCATCAAGGCCGCGTACCGCCGCATCGGCTATCGCAACGCCGACGCCAAGGAGGAGATCACCGAGACGCCCGAGGGCGTGAAGCTGGTGCTGCGCGTGACGGAGGGGCCGCCCACCATCGTCAGCAAGCTGCACTTCGTGGGGCAGCTCGCGCTCGATCCCCAGGACGTGGCGCGCTCGTTCCCGCTGCGCGAGGGCGACGTGTTCGACCAGACCGCGCTCGACGAGGGCGTGAGGGCGCTGCGCGACCGCTACCGGCGCGCGTCGCACCTGCAGGCGCGCGTCAACGAGCCGCGGATCGCCAAGGAGGAGGGCACGCACGTCGAGCTGGAGATCGAGATCACGGCGGGCCCTGAGGTGCACCTGCTCATGCGCGGGAACCGCTCGTATCCGGACTCGCTCCTCATCGGGAAGCTGGACGCGACCTCCAGCGAGGAGGCGCTCGACGACCAGCGCGCGCAGGAGCTCGGGGAGCAGCTCCGGCGCTTCTATGTGCAGCAGGGGTTCCTGGGCGCCAAGGTGCGCGTGCGCACGGTGCCGTCGCTCACGCACGCGCTCGACCTCGTCTTCAGCATCGACGAGGGCCTGCCGCTGGAGGTCACGCGGATCGACTTCAAGTACACGGAGGCCCCGCCGCAGGGGGATGCGCGCGCGGCGCCAGCCGAAGGAGCGCCGGAGGCGACGGCGCGCGAGCCCGCGTTCCCAGCGGACGAGCTGCGCAAGCGGCTGCTGCTCATCCTGCGCGACAACATCAGCATCGATCCCGGCTTCGGCGCGGACTTCGGGCAGAGCGCGCGCCTGGGCATGTACGGCCGCATGCTCGAGCCGCCCTCGACGCGCACGCGCACCGATCCGGACACCGTCTACGACGCGCGCCTCTACGCCCGCGCCCTGCGGCAGATCGAGGACCTCTACAAGAGCCAGGGCTACCTCTGGGTGAAGGTGGGGCCGGTGCGCCTCACGCGCCTCGTGCCGGGGCCCGGCCACGACCTCGAGCGCGCGCAGGAGGTGCCCTTCGATCCCGAGGCGCCCGCTGCCCTGGCCCGTCCGCCGCGCGAGGGTCCAGCCGACGTGCTCGATCCGTGGACGCCGGGCGAGCCGGTGCTGGCGCGCGTCGAGATCCCCATCATCGAGGGCGATCGCGCCATCGTCTCCAAGGTGGACAACGGCGTCTCCGCCAAGAGCGACGCGCACCTGCAGGAGATGAAGCTCAAGCCGGGCCAACCCTTCACCTTCCAGTCGGCGGAGGAGGATCGCGTCAACCTCACCGCGGCGTTCACCTCGGCCGGCTACTTCTATTGCAAGGTCGAGGACGACGAGTCCTTCCTGGAGAAGAAGCCCGACGATCCGCCGAACGTGCGCCTGGTGGAGGTGCGCTACCGCATCCTCGAGGGTCCGGTGGTGCACGCGGCGTACGTCAAGGTCGACTCGAACACGCACACCGACGAGGACTTCATCCGCGCGCTGGTCGAGGTGAAGGAGGGCGCGGTGATCACGCCGCAGCTCCTCGACAAGGGTCAGCAGAACCTGCTCAACACCGGCCTGTTCTACTCGGCGACGCTGCAGCCCCTGAACCCGGAGGTGGCCGAGCCGGAGAAGACGATCGTGATCGTGCTGCGCGAGCGGCCGCGCTTCGACTTCCAGAGCTCGACCGGCTTCTCCCTCGCCGACGGTCCGCGCGCGACCGCGCAGGTGTCGCTGGGCAACCTGGGCGGACGCAACCTCACGCTGTCGCTCCTGGGCAAGGTGAACTTCCCCATCTTCCGCTACGTGGTGAACACCTGCCTCTCCACGCGGCCCGACGGCACGCCGCTGCTCGCGGGCGAGAGCATCTGCAGCAACTCCTTCGACATCCCGGACGATCCGGTGGAGCGCGTCGTCGACCTGGGCCTGCACGTGCCGCGCATGTGGCCGTTCACCAATGACGTCAGCACCAACGTCGACCTCATCCACGTGCGCGAGGTGCGCGACAGCTACAAGCTCACCAAGTACTCAGGCCAGCTCTCCACGGCCGTCAGCTCGCTGCAGTGGGCCGGCGTCGGGCTCGGCCTCGCGTACGAGGTCGGCTACCAGATCGTCTCCAAGGGCCAGCGCACCGTCGACGATGTGCTCAACGGCGTCGATCAGAGCGTGTTCCGGCTGCCCGAGGGCTCGTTCTTCTTCGGCTCGCTGCGGCCCCAGCTCACCTTCGACAAGCGCTTCGAGGGCGATCCGGTGAGCCTGCGCCTGCTCCTGCAGTTCAACGGCGACTACCTGCGCTCGCTCACGGACAGCTCCATCCACGTGAACCTGTTCAAGCTCTGGGGGCTCGCCGCGGCCACGCTCTCGCTGCGCAAGGATCTCTCGCTCGTGTTCTGGGGCCGCGCCGGGCGCGTGTTCCAGCTCGACGCGCTCTCGGAGACGCCGGGCGATCGCCGCTTCTATCTGGGAGGCGCGACCTCGCTGCGCGGCTTCCACGAGGACGCGGTGCAGCCGCAGGACGTGCGCGACGAGCTGCGCCAGACGGTCACGAGCTGTCAGGCGCTGCTCACCGGCCTGGGCTGCGCGGATCGCGCCCGCGTGCTGCAAGCGGGCATCACCAGCGAGGGCGGCAACCAGTTCCTGTCCATGGGCGTCGAGCTGCGCGTGCCCATCGCGTCGGCGCTCGAGCTCGCCCTCTTCTACGACGCGGGGAACCTCTGGGTGACGCCCATCAGCCTCTTCGACGTCTCCAGCCTCGTGCTGCGCGACGCGGTGGGCGTGGGCCTGCGCTATGCGACGCCGGTCGGGCGCCTGGCGATCGATCTCGGCATGAACTTGAACCCGGACACCGATCTCGGCGAGCCGCGTCTCGCGTTCTACTTCTCGATCCAATCGTTCTGACTCCGCGGTCCCGGGGCGTGGGGCGGGTTGCGCTTGCAGCCGCGGTCCCGGGGCCTGGGGCGGGTTGCGCTTGCAGCCGCGGTCCCGGGGCGTGGGGCGGGTTGCGCCGCCAGGAGGCCTGCGGCACGACCGGCACCTCGCGTCCGCGAG
>JAFEBC010000036.1 GCA_018266095.1 Deltaproteobacteria bacterium | reverse complement strand
TGCGCGGCAAGTTCCCCAACGACACCGAGGGCCACGAGATGGCCGTGACCGACAACGCCACCTACCGCCCGCCGCAGCGCCTCTCCAAGCAGTCGATCGAGGGCGCGACCGTGGGCTCGGAGGCCGTGACGGTGCCGGCGGGCTCGTTCAACGCCAAGAAGGTCGTGTTCGGCGACATGGCGCAGTCGCACACCTGGTACATCGTCGACAGCGTGCCGGGCGGCACCGTGAAGCAGACGGCGGGCGCGGCGCAGGGCGGCGACGGCAAGCACCACATGGTCATGGAGCTCGCGGCCTACGGCAACAACGCGACGAGCGAGCTGGGCGTCAAGTAAGCGCTCGCGCAAGGCTCTTTTGATGCACCACGCGGCCCGCTCCGGTTCGTCCGGGGCGGGCTGTTTACTGTCCGCGGTCCCGGGGCGTGGGGCCTCGGGGTGACCTACGCGTCCCCAGGCGAGGGGGAGGGCGCGCCTCCTGGAGGCCAGCGGCACGACCGGCGCTCGCATCCGCGAGCGCTTTGAGCTCCGTTCAGCGCCTTGATGTGCCGCGCGCTCAAGTCGGCGCGGCCCTCCCCCTCGCCTGGGGACGCTGTGACTTGGAGGAGGGACAAGGCCCCACGCCCCGGGACCGCTCTCTGTCCTGGTGAGTGTGGTGCTCGGTGCGGAGAGGGCGGGGTCTTCAGCCGACGCGCAGCGCTTCGGAGAAGGCCTGCACGGTGTGGTCGAGCTCGGCCTTCCCGTGCGTCGAGCTCATGAAGGCGCTCTCGAACTGGCTCGGCGGCAGGTAGACGCCGCGCTCGAGGAGGGCGCGGTGGACGCGCTTGAAGCGCTCGGTGTCGCTGGTCTTGGCGCTGGCGTAGTCGAAGACCTGCTCGCCGGTGAAGAAGACGGTGAACATGGAGCCGGCCTGGTTCACTTGCGCGGGGACCTTGGCCTTGGCGCAGACCTCGGCGAGGCGGGCGCAGAGGTCGGCCGTGGAGCGCTCGATGCCCTCGATGAAGCCGGGCGTCAGCACGAGGTCCAGCATCGCGATGCCGGCGGCCATGGCGAGCGGGTTCCCGGAGAGCGTCCCGGCTTGATAGATGGGGCCGTCGGGCGCGACCTGTCCCATCGCGTCCGCGCGGCCGCCGTAGGCACCGACGGGCAAGCCGCCGCCGATGACCTTGCCGAGGCACGTGAGGTCGGGCTCGATGCCGAACTTCTCCTGCACGCCGCCGCGCGCGACGCGAAAGCCGGTCATCACCTCGTCGAAGATGAGCAGGGCGCCCGCGGCCTTCGTCTCCTCGCGCAGCGCCTCGAGGAAGCCCTGCTTGGGATTGAGCAGGCCCATGTTGCCGACCACGGGCTCGATGATGGCGCAGGCGGTCTCACGGCCCTGCTCCGAGCGGAAGAACGCACGCAGAGCGGGGATGTCGTTGAAGGGCAGCACCGTGGTCAGCGCCGCCAAGGCCTTGGGAACACCGGGAGAATCCGGCAGGCCCAAGGTCTCCACGCCGGACCCCGCGCGCACGAGCAGCGCGTCCTGCGCGCCGTGGTAGCAGCCCTCGAACTTCACCACGCGCTCGCGGCCCGTGAACCCGCGCGCCACGCGCAGGGCCGCCGCCGTCGCCTCGGTGCCGCTGGAGACGAAGCGCAGCTTCTTCATCGAGGGGAACACGCGCTGCACGCGGATGGCGAGCTGCGCCTCGCGAGTCGTCGGCGCGCCGAAGCTCGTGCCCAGGGCGGCCGTCTCGGTGATGGCCTTCACGATCGACGGATGCGCGTGCCCTGCGAGGAGCGGGCCCCACGAGAGGACGTAGTCGACGAGCCGATTCCCGTCCTCGTCTGTGAGCCAGGCGCCCTCTCCCTTGGCGATGAACAGCGGCGCGCCGCCGACCGCCTTGAACGCGCGCACGGGGCTGTTCACGCCGCCGGGAAAGAACGCCTTCGCCTCTTGATGCGCCGCCGCCGAGCGAGCCGTCGAGAAGGTCATGGCGCTTGGAACTAGCACATCCCGGTCTCGCTCTGTGCCCCGGCGGAGGTACGAGAGGAGGAGCGGCTTTAGCGCGACAGATCAGCGATCGCGAGCACGAGCGCCGCCGCCCAATTGAGGCCCAAGAGCACGCGGCCGAACATGGGGCGGACCGGCGCGATCGGCTCAGCGCCCGCGATCGCGCGCAGGATGCCCGCGGCCGAGATCACGGCGGACACGAGCCAAACGCCCGTACCCAATAGAGAAAATGAGGCGTCCCCGAAGAGCACCCGCAGCGGGAGCGCGAGCGTGAAGTACGCCGCCACCGCGTACGCGATGGGCATGCCCACGAGGAGAACGAGCCCGACCGCCTCGGCGCCCAGGGCGAACAAGACCGCGAAGGTGGTCTTGAAGACGCTCCCGGCGGCCTTGGCGCGCTCGGCCCGGGCGGTGCGGCGTTGGGCCGCGCGGCTCGAGGTGAGAATGGATCCCTGGCTCGGTCTCAGCATTGCGGCAAAAGATCATAGCGGACCCTGCGTTGACCGTCATCCTTGGCCGTGCTACGAGGCGCCGTTTTTCGGAAGAGACAAAATCCATGGGCGAGCAGGGCAAGCCACCCGACGAGGGGACCGGAGCGCAGGTCGCCGCGGCGTATCGGAAGGCGGGACCCTACCTCGACGCGAGCTGGCAGCTCGTGGGGGCCACCGGTGCGTGGACCTTCTTGGGATTCTGGCTCGACCGGTTCTTCGGCACGCGGCCCTGGCTCCTGGTGGGCGGGGCGATGCTGGGGATGAGTCTGGGGTTCTATCTGTTCTTCCGCGCGCTCCTCGCGCTCGGAAAGAAGGAGAAGCGGTGACGGCGATGGCGGCGACGCAGACGACCTCCGGGAGCGCGCTCTTTCCGCGCTACTTCGGCTTGTCGCTGTGCGTGCCCGCGCTCGCGCTCCTCGCGGCCTTCCTGGGCGGCGGGGAGCTGCGCACGGCGCTCCTGTACGCCATCGCGTCGTCGGGCATCGCCTCGATGTTCGCGTTCCCCATCATGCACCTGGGGCTCTCGAAGGGCACGCCGGGGCTCCTCGCCGGCATCTCGGGCGGGATGCTCATCCGCATGATCCTGGTCGCCGCGGGCCTGCTCTCTTCGGGCCTCAAGGGCGGCGAGGCGCTCGTCTTCGCCTTCGCGTTCTTCCTGGTCTACGCCGGCACGCAAGCCGTCGAGATCGCCTATGTCTTCGCGGTGCAGAGGCACAACGCCGCGCGTTCGCAGCAGCAATCCTGACGGAGCCCTCGCATGCTCGCTTTCCTGCCGCTCGTCGCCTCGCTTCTCCTCGCCCAGGGCGCTCCCGCGCAGCCCGTTCCGGCCGCGCCCTCTGCCGATCCGGTGAAGTCGGTGGTCGACATCGATCACGGCGCCGTGCAGCACGGGGGCGAGGGGCACGCTGCCGAGGGTCACGCCGCGGAAGGACACGCCGCTGAGGGCCACGCGGCCGAGCACGGCGAGCACGAGGGCGGCGTCGCCGAGCACATCTTCCACCACGTGATGGACGAGCCGAACTGGGTCACGCCGGGCTTCTGGGCGGGCGCGCGCCGCATCGAGCTGCCCATCGGCAAGCACGTCGTTTCGATGTGGATCGCCTCGGCGCTGATGCTGTTCGTGCTGGCGATCGCGGTGTCCAAGCGCTCCATCGTGCCGAAGGGCCTGTACTCGGGCATCGAGGCGCTCGTGCTCTTCATCCGCGACGAGATCGCGGTCAAGAACATCGGCGAGCACGACGCGCACCACTACACGGGCTACCTCTGCACCGCGTTCTTCTTCATCCTCTTCAACAACCTCTACGGCCTCATCCCGATCCCGGGCGTGGGCACCGCGACGGGCAACTGGAACGTCACCGTCGTGCTGGCGCTCTTCACCTTCGGCCTGACGCAGATCGCGGGCATGCGCGGCCAGGGCGTCGTCGGCTACTGGATGCACATCGTGCCGGCGGGCGTGCCCAAGTGGCTCTACCCGCTGATGATCCCGGTCGAGATCCTGGGCCTGTTCACCAAGCCGTTCGCCCTCACCGTGCGTCTCTTCGCAAACATGGTGGCCGGCCACGTGGTCATCTACTTCCTCATCGCGCTGACGATCCTGCTCACGTTCTGGATCTGGCCGGTGTCGGTGGGCTTCGCGCTCGGCATCTACATGCTCGAGCTCTTCGTCGCGTTCGTGCAGGCGTACGTCTTCACCATGCTGTCTGCGCTCTTCATCGGCATGGCGTCGCACGCGCACTAAGGCTGTGCAGGACACTCAGGCAACTTGGGAGGCGGCCGCGTGAACTTGGGCCTCGAGTGACAACAAACGCCACACGGACCTGGTCGCCGGGGTCACGAGGCAAACGAAGGAAGGCTGGCTGTGGACATGAACGGTTTCTCTCTCGGGTACTTGGGCGGTGGCATCGGTGCAGGCCTCGCGGTCATCGGCGCGGGCATCGGCATCGGCAAGATCGGCGCGTCGGCGATGGAGGGCACTGCCCGCCAGCCGTCTGCCGGTGGTGACATCCGCACGTCGATGATCATCGCGGCCGCGCTCATCGAAGGCGCGACGCTGTTCGCCGAAGTCGTCTGCATCATCCTGGCGACCGCGAAGTAGTCGTCAGGCAGGACCCTGAGAGCGCCGCGGGCTTCGTACGCTGCGGCCTCTCTGGAACGTCGGGCTCGCAGGGCATCGCGAGGAAGGGCCAAGGCTCGCCAGGCATCACGCGAGAGCAGTGAACAGATTCGTTTCGAAAGGACGCTTCCATGATCGCCGCCAGCTTCACCGATCCCAACTTCGCGCTCAGCTTCTGGACCGCGATCACGTTCGGGCTCCTCATCATCGTGCTCGGCAAGTTCGCCTGGGGGCCGATCCTCCAGACCATCGAGCAGCGCGAGAAGACGATCGCCGACGCGATCGAGGGCGCGAAGAAGGCGTCTGCCGAGGCCGAGAAGGCCGCGGGCGAGACCAAGGCAGCGCTGGAGAAGGCGCGCCAGGACGCGGCGGAGCTCTCGCGTCGCAGCCAGGCCGAGGTGGCCGCGGCGAAGACGGAGCTGATGGCGGCGGCGAAGAAGGAGTCGGAGGAGCTGCTCGCGCAGGCGCGCAAGACCATCGAGGAGGAGCGCCGCGTGGCGGTGGCCGAGCTCAAGAAGCAGGCGGTCGAGCTGGCGATCGCGGCGGCCGGCAAGCTCGTGCAGGCGCAGATGGACGCGGGCAAGCAGAAGGCGCTGGTCGAGGAGTACCTGGCGCAGGTCGGCAAGCCGCGCGCGTAAGTGCGTCTGCTTCAAGGGGGCGATGCCATGGGCCACACCACGCTCACGGCGCCGCCCTCGTTCTGGAAGGGCTATCGCGTGGCGCTCTTCTCGGGGCGCCACAAGCCCAAGCTCGGTGAGCCGATCGCAGCGCTGCCCGCGCTCTCGGTGACGCTGACCCCGCAACAGATCGATGTCGAGCGGCTCGCCGCGTACCGGCGCGTGTGCGGCTTTGCCGACGGCGCGACGCTGCCGATCACGTATCCACAAGTGCTCGCGGGCGGGCTGCACCTCTCGCTGATGGCGGATCCGCTGGTGCCGTATCCGCTCTTGGGCGTCGTGCCCGTGCGCAATCAGATCACGCAGACGAAGGCGATCCCGGCCGCGGCGCCGCTCGGCCTGACGGTGCGCTTCGGCGAGTCGAAGGCGGTGCGGCGCGGGGTGGAGTTC
>JAFEBC010000369.1 GCA_018266095.1 Deltaproteobacteria bacterium | reverse complement strand
CTGTCCGTGCCCGCGGTGGGCCTGGACGAGAACTTCTTCGACCTCGGCGCGAACTCGCTCCTGGTCGTGCGCGCCGCGCACCGGCTGCGCGAGACCTTGAGCCGCGAGGTGTCGGTGGTCGACCTCTTCCAGCACCCGTCGGTGCGTCAGCTCGCCAAGCACCTCGGGACCGCCGAGGCGGGCGCGGTGGCCGAGGCCGTGAAGCAGGGCGGCGATCGTGCGCAGGCGCGGCGCGAAGCGCTGCAGCGCAGGCTCGAGGGCACGCGGCCGCAGCGGAAGGCGTAGGGCCTACGACATCTTCACGCGCCGCTCGCGCGCCTGCCAGCGGGCCCGCGCCTTCTCCTTCTCGCCCTCGCGCGTCTTCACGGCAGTCCTCGCCTTGAGCGAGTGCAGCAGCTCCTCGGTGTGCTCGGCGATGTGGTCGACGATGTGCTCGAAGAGGTGCGCGTCCTCAGCGGACGGCTTGTTGAGCCCGCTGACCTTGCGCACGTACTGGAGGGCCGCGGCGCGGATCTCCTCGCGGGTGGTGGGCGGCTCGAAGTTGTAGAGGACGCGGATGTTGCGGCACATGGGGACCTCCGGCGGGAGAGTGTAGTGGGCAGGCTGTGAGGCGCTCAAGCTTGCGTGGCCTCCTGCCGCCCGATATGGTTCAGATGAACCTCAGACAAGGGTCATTTGAATGGCGTCTCTGAGTTCCCGCAAAGCCGCCCCACAGAAGACCGCCGCGGCGACCATCCGTGCCCTGGCTCGTTTCGGCAAGCTGGCCGGTTCGGGCGGGCTGTTCGCGCGCAGTGAGCGGGGCGAGATCACCGTGGCCGCGGACGAGGCCATTCGTGTCATCAAGCTGGGCATCGCCGCGAGCGCGGTCGCCGAGCTTGGCCAGATGGTTGCCATCGACAAGCAGACCGTCTCTCGCGCCATCGGGATCGACAAGGCCACGCTGCAGCGCCGTGAGAAGAGCAACAAGCGCTTGGATGAACCGCAGAGTGAGGCCGCGATTCGTGCGATGGAGCTCGTCGCGCTCGCTGTGGAGGCCTTCGGCACCATGGAGATGGCCGGGCAGTGGCTGGAAAAGCCGCATCCGCTGCTCGATGACCACGCGCCGCTGACCTTCGCCTCGAATCAGTTCGGCGCCGAGAAGGTCGCGTCGATGCTCATGTCGATCCGCTACGGGGGCGTCGTCTGAGCACGCTCGTCTACCGCATCGGCTTCAAGGGCGCGGTGAGGCTCCATGATCTGTACTTCGGAGCACTGCGCGCACCGGGGAGGTGGCACAGACCGGTCGCTGGCGGTCAGAGGGCGGTCGTCTACACCGCAGGAAGCCGCGCCCTGGCGCAGCTCGAGAAGCGCGTGCACTGCAATGGGATCGCGCCAGTCGACCAGGCTCTGTTGCGCCTCGAATTGGGAGCTGGAGCCACCCTGCTCGACGCGGTCGCCGATCTGAAGCTCAAGAGGACGTGGGCTGCGGACGAGGCCTACACGCAGTCGTTCGGCAACGATTGGTTCGCGAAGGGGCAGTCGCTGGGCCTCTGGGTGCCTTCGTATGTGGAGCCGCGAGAGCGCAACCTGCTGCTCAACTCCAGTCATGCGCAGTACGACACGCACGTGAAGGTGGTGATCGAGGTCGCGGACTTCGAGTTCGACCCGCGGATGTTCTGAGGCTTCCCAGAGGGGTTCAGGAGCCTGGTAGGCTCGAAGCTCGATGCCTTCGCGCGCCGCCGAGCGACGTCCGTGGACGAGAGAGGAATTGCTCCTCGCGCTCAACCTCTATTGGCAGATTCCTTTCGGAAAGCAGCACGCGCGCAACCCCGAAATCATCGAACTCGCGAAAGCCATCGGTCGCACGCCGGCGAGCGTGGCGATGAAGTTGAACAACCTCACCTCGATCGATCCGGAAGAGCGCGGCCGGGTTCGGGGCCTGCGCGGAGCGAGCAAGACGGATCGTGAGATCTTTGAATGGTGGGAACAGAATCGCGAGCAAGCGGTCGTGGAGAGTGAGCAACTCTGGGTCGATCGTGTCGAGCACCGCAGACCCGGGGCGGTCCTGATCGCGAGCGATCGAGTTCCCGCCGAGGACGAGCGGCGAGCATGGGTCACAGAGGCCACCTCAGCGCGAAAGGTGCGGCTCGGCCAGAGGTTCTTCCGCCGCGCTGTGCTCGCGAACTTCGACGGACGGTGCGCGCTGACGGGCATCGACCACCGCGATCTCATCGTCGCGAGTCACATCGTCGGATGGGCAGAGGACTCGACACAGCGCCTGCGCATCGGAAATGGACTCGCGCTCAATCGATTGCACGACGGTGCCTTCGATCGAAAACTGGTGACCTTCGATGAAGACCTGCGCCTGGTGGTGGGAAGGACGGCGCGCGAGGTCTTCAGCAAGGAAGAGCTGGGCCGGGGATTCTTGAAGTACGAGGGCGAGCGCTTGAGGGACACTGTGCGCCACGCCATCGATCCCGTGCTGATGCGGAGGCATCGCGAACAGTTCGCAACCGTGAATGCGAGCTAGGAAGTCACGCGTTCCCCGCCACCCTCCTGAGCCCCACCGCCGCCCCCGCGGCCAGCACCGCCACCCCGCCCAGCACCGCTTCCGGTGCCCACGCCCGCTGCGCCACCGCCAGCGCGTACGGCGCAGCGAACCCGATGTACGTCAGCACGTAGTACACGCCGGTCAGCCCGCCGCGCGTCTCCGGCACCGACAGCGCCTCCACGCTCCGCAGCCCCGCCGTCATGCACGTGCCGTAGCCCACGCCCAACAGCGGCGCGGTGACGAACAGCATCCACCGCGCGCCCCAGTGCACCGCGAGGATCCCCAGGAGCAACGCGAGCACGCCCGCGCCCAGGCCCAAGCGGGCCGAACGCAGCGGCATGAGCCCTCGCGTCAGCGGCTGCGCCAGCACACCCGCGGTCATGGTCACCGCCGCGAGCAGGCCGATGAACGCGACGGGCGCGCTGCCCAGGCCGCCGCCGAGCATGTTCGGGATGGTCGCGAACGAGATGGTCGGGAAGGCGAACACGAAGGGCGCCATCAGGGCCACGCCGAGCAGGAACGGGCGGCGATTCTGTGCGTTGAGGCCGAGGCTCAACCAGGGACGCGGCGAGCCCGTGCGCGCGGGCGGTGTGGGCACGCCGAGCGCGAGGGCGATGGCGATGGCGAGCGTGGCGAGGAGCACCACGTACGGCAGCACGGTCGGATGGGGCGCCCACTGCGCGAGGACGCCGCTCGACAAGGGCCCGAAGGCGAAGCCCGCGGTGAGCGCGATGGTGGCGCGCCGCGCGCCGGCGCCCGAGGAGGCCTCGCCGCTGGAGAGCTCGAGCACCCACACCGCGCCGGGGCCCATGGCGGAGCCCGCGGCCATGCCGTAGAGGAAGCGCCCGAGGAGCAGCGTGGCGAAGCTCTCGCCGCCCGAGGCGAGGATGATCGAGGCCACGAACGCGCCCAGCGCGGCCGGGAGCACGAGGGCGCGGCGGCCCAGCCGGTCCGACACGGGCCCCGCGAGCAGGAGCCCGGGCACGAGGCCGAGCGCGTACATGGCGAAGATGAGCGCGGGGCCGGAGGCGTCGAGGTGCAGCGTGCCGCGGTAGACGAGCAGGAGCGCCGCGAAGTGGTTCGCGCCCCACGCCACGCAGAACAACAGGAACGCGACGCGCTTCCACGCGCTCGCCGCGCCGGTCACCTACATCTCCCGGCGCCCGCTCAGCGCGCGGCCCAGCGTCATCTGATCGGCGTACTCGAGCGACCCGCCCGTGGGCACGCCCGTGGCGATGCGCGTCATCTTCACGCCCATCGGCTTCAAGAGCCGCGCGAGGTACAGCGCCGTGGCCTCGCCCTCGACGGTGGGATCGGTGGCCACGATGACCTCCTCGATCGCGGGCCGCCCGCCTCCGTCCGCGCCCGTGTGCAGCCGCGCCAGCAGCTCCTTGATCTTGAGCTGGTCGGGCCCCACGCCGTCGAGCGGCGAGAGGGCGCCGTGCAGCACGTGGTAGCGCCCGCGGAACTCGCGCGTGCGCTCGATGGCGAGCAGGTCCGGCACCGTCTCCACCACGCAGAGGATGCGATCGTCGCGCTGCGGATCGGCGCACAGCGCGCACGGATCCATGGACGTCAAGTTGCAGCAGCGGCCGCACAGGCGCACCTCGCGCTCAAGGGCTGAGAGCGCCGCGGCCAGATCACGGGCGTACTCCGGCGGGCTCTCCAAGATGTGGAACGCGAGCCGCTGGGCCGTCTTCTCGCCCACGCCCGGCAAGCGCGACAGCAGCATCGACAGGCGCGCGATCGGATCCGTCTGCGCCACCTGCTACCGCCAGCCGCTCGCGCGCAGCGACTTCGCGTCGAGCTTGGGCGGGAGCGGGCACACGCCCACCGTCGACAGATCGCCCTTCTGCGCGCCCCACAAGGTGCAGCTCGCCGCCGACGGCTGTCCGCCGCAGACGAGGTCGACGCGCACGATCATCAGGCGGCTCTTGGCGTCCGTCTTCACGAAGCTCGCCCAGCCGGACGGATCGTCGGAGCCCTGCTGGCACTCGCCCTCCATCGCCACGTCCTTGATGCGGCCGGCCTCGGTGAAGGCGAACCCGTCGCCGCGGCGCAGGAACACCCGCAGCTCCGAGCCGTGGGGCGCGACCGAGAGCTGCACCGCGAGATCCTCCTCGTGCTTGCCCCCGCGCAGGTTGAGCAGGTGCACCGCCTGCAGCGCCACCGAGTCGTCGTCGAGGTCGAGCAGCCGCGCCACCTTGAGCAGGATCCCCGTCGAGAACGCGAGCAGCGTGGCGCCCTTGCAGCTCTGCATCCGCACCACCAGCGTCGGCCCGTCGCCGCGATCGCGCAGCCCGAACGCCACCGGCGTGACCTTGGCGGCCTCGGCGCAGTCGTCACCGCGGCGCAGCGGCATGAGGTTGAGGACGTCGGCCTGCGCGGCCTCGTTGAGCGTGATCTGCGCGTCGGCCTTGATCGCCTTGAGCACCTTGTCGAGCTGCAGGCCCTTCTCGGAGGCGATGGGCGCGTCGGAGTCCGAGCGCACCGCGCCGTCCTTCTTGGCCGGATCCGCCGCGGGTGCGGGCGCCGCCTCACCAGCAGAGGCCGAAGGCGCGGGCTCGCTCCCGGCGCTCGCCCGCGGCGCGAACGCGAGGGCGCCCAGGGACAACAACGAGGCGATCGTCAGCGTGCGTGAGTTCATCGTGGCATCCCCGGCAGTCCGCTCAAGGAGCCGAGCGAGCCCGTCATCTGTTGCTGCGCGAGCTGCTTCTGGTTGCGGAGCGCGTCGTTCACCGCCGCCGTCACCAGGTCCTCCAGCATCGCGATGTCGTCCTTGGTCACCACCGCGGAGTCGATCTTGACGCCGATGAGCTCGCCCGTGCCCGTCACGCGCGCGGTCACGAGGCCGCCGCCCGCCGCGCCCGACACCTCCTGGGTGGCGAGCTGCTCCTGCGCCTTCTTCATCTGCTCCTGCATGGCCTGCGCCTGCGCGAAGAGCTGCTGCATGTCGAACCCTGCCATCGTCACTCCTCCCCGAGATCGCGGACGTCCTCGATCTCGCCGCCCAACAAGTCCATCGCCGCGCGGACCGACGGGTGCGCCTTGCCCTGCGCGACCCGCGCCGCCGACGCCTTCGCGCGCTGTTCCTTCTTCTGATCCGCGACGCTCTTCATCGACGCGTCCGCGCCCGCATCGGCCACGGCCACGCTCGCGAGCGACGCCGCCTGCGGAGGCATCGGCACCTCGGAGGCGTCCTTGATCACCAGCGGCGCGCGCTTGCCGATGACGCGCTCGAACGCGGTCTCCACGGCCTTGCGGTTGTCCTGATCGGTGAACATCCCCGACTGCGAGCGCGGCAGCGCGAGGACGACGCCGTTCGAGGAGAGCTCGATGGGGATCGCGTGCTCGAGCACGGCCACCAGCATCATCTTGCGCGAGGCGCGCACGGATTCGAGGAGCAGCTTCCAGGCCTGATCGAGCGGGAGGGCCGAAATCAGATCCGCCGACCGGGAGGGCGGCGACGCTGGCGGCAGCGTTGGTGGCAGCGCTGGCGGCAGCGTCTGAGTCAGCGTTTGCGCGGGCGTCGGCGTCTGCTGCGGCGGTGGCTCCGACACCGGGTACGCCGTCGGCACGTCCTCGACGCTCGCGCGCAGCGGCGCACCTTCGTTCAGCCCGCGCGACACCCGCGGGCTCTTGTCGGACCTGGCCGGCCCCTGCACTCCGAGCTTCTGCGCGAGCTGCTCGACCTTGCCCACCAGCTCTGGGAGATTTCCCGCGGGCGCGAGGTACACCGCGCGCAGCAACGCCACCTCGAGCGCGTGCCGCGGATTGGGCGCCTCGGCCACCTCGTCCTGCGCCTGCTGCAACAGCTCGAACACGCGCGCGAGCTGCGCCGGATCGCTCCCTTGCGCCTCCTGCGACAGCGCGCGCAGTTCGTGATCGGGCAGGTCCTGCGTCACGTTCGGCAGCGCCGCGAGCAAGAGGTTGCGCGCGTGGCCCGCGATCTCCTCGGCCAGCCGCTTGAACTCCGCGCCCTGTCCGTACGCTTTTTGCAGGGCCTGCATCGCCGCCGCTGGATCGCGCGCCAGCACCGCCGACACCGCGCCCGCGACCACGCTGCGATCGAGCGCGCCCAGGGTCTCCGCCGCCTCGACATCGCCGATCTCGCCCGCGGCCGGATCGTGCGCGCCGAAGAGCTGATCGAGCAAGGACAAGGCGTCACGCATCGAGCCCATCGCCTGCCGCGCCACGAGCGAGAGCGCGCCGTCGGACACTTGCACGTGCTCGGCCTGCGCGATCTCCCGCAGCCGCGTGACGATCTTGCCCAGCGGCACGAGCTGGAAGTTGTGCCGCTGCACGCGCGAGAGGATGGTGGCCGGCAGCTTCTGCGGATCGGTCGTGGCCAGGAGGAACTTGATGTGCCCGGGCGGCTCCTCGAGCGTCTTGAGCAGCGCGTTGAACGCCGCCGCCGAGAGCATGTGCACCTCGTCGACGATGTAGATCTTGTAGCGGTCGCGCGCGGGCAGGTACTTGGCCGCCTCGCGAAGCTGGCGCACGTCGTCGACGCCGTTGTTCGAGGCCGCGTCGATCTCCTGCACGTCCACGTCGGTGCCCTGCGCGATCTCCTTGCACGGCGCGCACACGCCGCACGGCTCGAGCGGCGGCTTGTCGAACGTGCCCTCGGGCCCCACGCAGTTGAGCGCGCGCGCCACGATGCGCGCCGAGGTGGTCTTGCCGCAGCCGCGCGGCCCCGTGAACAAGAGCGCGTGCGCGATGCGGCCCGACTTGAGCGCGTTCGACAGCGTGCGGACCACGTGCTCCTGGCCCGTCAGGTCGACGAACTTCTGCGGACGATACTTGCGCGCCAACACCAGGTAGGCGGCGTTCGTGGGCGCGGTCTGGGCAGGCTCGGTCAAGGGAAGTCCGTCGAGAGGGAGCGGACCCTGTACCAACGTGAGCACACGCTGGCAAGCGGCGCGGGCCCGAAGGCCGGACGGGAGCCGCGAACCTGGTCGCGCGAGCTTGTTCGGGGACCGCTGAGGTCAGGCGCTGGACCGGAGACCGGGCACACGGTTGAAGCCGCTACCGTTGCTCCCTTCCGGGCCTGGCGGGTTCACGTCCCGCCGTTGCCCGGCCCCCGGTCCAGCGTCTGGCCAGAGGGAGGCGCAAACTAAGAGAGGTCCCCGAAAAACGCAAGCGCAGAGCGCACGGGCGGCGCGCGGCGACCGGTGCGCGCGGAAGGCGTCGGCCCACGGGGCCAAATTCGTGCGCGTTTTCGACTACTTCGGCGGCGGGAGCGAGGGGTTCTCCATCGCGGGCGGCGCGTCGGGCTGATTCGGATCCGTGCGCCAGGACGGCTGCGCCGGGCCCTGGGTGCCGGTCGGATCGTTCTTCACCTTGGGCGGCGGACCCGAGAGCGCGCCGGCCGGGGCCGCGGTCTGTCCCGGGGCGATGGGCTGGCCAGCCTTGGGGGAGCCCACGGGCACGACCTCCTCGCCCTTCTTGGAGGACACCTGCAGCCCCGACGCCGGGATGCACTTGATGCCGCCCAGGCTCTCCTCGCAGGTCTCGTTGGGCCCGCACTTGTCGCGGCAGGGGAGGCTCTCGCACAGGCCGGTGGCGCGGTTGCAGCGCGTGCCCGGCAGGCAGTCCACGTAGCAGTCGCCGGTCGAGCGCTTGTAGGCCGACGCGCCGCCCGCGAGCGTGGTCATGACGATGGCCCCGGTGGCCGTCTGGGCCGTGCCGGTGTGACACGACCCGAGCGACAAGAGTGCGGCGGCGAGGCAGATGGCGCGCATGGTGGTGCTCCTCGGATGACAGTGTAACGCGCGAGGGCCGCGCGCATTCAAGCGGAGTGGGCGGGCGCGGCCGTGAGCCGCAAGAAGAGCCAGAGGACGAGCGCGGGGACAGCCTGCAGCAGCACGCGGTCGAGGGCGGTGTCGAGGTGCCAGTCGAGGTCGTGCGGGGTGATGAGGAAGGCCAGGAGCAGCCCGGCGAGCTGCACCAGGAGGGCGAGGCCGAGGGCGCGGGCGGCCTGGGTGCGCGCGGCGGGCCAGCCCAGGGCGAGCGCGAGCGCGAGCGGCAAGAGCAAGAGCGCGAGGCCCCAATCGGTGAACGTCAGCGCGAGCTGCCCCAGGTGCCGCCCGATGCGCGCCCAGCGAGAGCCCTCGAGCACCAGCGCGGTGAGCGGGTGCGTGCGCGCGGCGTCGACGAGGTCGTTGTGGACGTGGAGGTGCAGCTTGAAGGCGATGAGCACGAGCAGCGGGCCCAGCGCGCCGAGCGTGAAGGCGAGGAGCCGCCGCGGGGACCGTGTGGACGCGCGCAG